>JAJDEK010000139.1 GCA_029259875.1 Planctomycetaceae bacterium | reverse complement strand
TAGTTTTGTTCCGCTCACATTCAAGGCGGGGAAGTGAATCACAAAAAAACAAGCAGCCAACCGCTGGCCATGCCAAAATTTTACTACTTTGTGGCCCATTATCGCCTGAAATACGTGGCGCGCAGATCTAAGTTGAAATGTTTACTCAACTACTTGTATTGTTTGCCTGACAGGCGAAAGATGTGAGGTAGGGGAGACGCTTTACTTTAAATTTAAAACTAAAGATCGCTCCCTCATTTCGATGGCAATTATGGTAGTCTGCTGCGCAATCGTCAACTAGAATTTATCCAGTTTAGCTAATTATTCAAAAAAAAACATATTCGGTATCAACTTAAGTGTCATCAAGTATTGGAGTTACATAGTGTCAGTATCTTCCTTCTGTAATCTTTCAGGTATGAAAGCTTTGGTCACTGGTTCTTCTACAGGAATTGGCAAGGCGATCGCCCTCGAATTAGCTGATGCCGGAGCGGATGTGCTGATCCACTATCGAAATTCTGCTCAGGAAGCGCAACAGGTTGTGAAACAAATTCAGGATCGTGGAAGAAAGTCGGCGGCCATTTCAGCAGATCTTGCGAACCAGGAAAATGATTCTGCGTTTATTGATCAGGCATTTCAAGAATGGGGGAGCTTGGACATTTGGATTAATAACGCCGGTGCCGATTTATTAACAGGGGCTGACGCAAAACTCGACTATGGTCAAAAATTAGAAAAACTATTTGATGTCGATGTGCGAGGGACGGTGCTCTTATCCCGTGAAGTGGGGCAACGCATGCAGCAACAAGGAACAGGCTGCATTCTAAATATTGGCTGGGATCAATCTGATCGGGGGATGGAAGGGGAGAGTGGAGAATTATTTGCGACAAGCAAAAATGCGATCATGGGGTTTAGTCGTTCGTTGGCGGTTTCATTAGCGCCAGAAGTCCGCGTGAATTGCATTGCCCCGGGTTGGATCCTGACTGCTTGGGGAGAAAAAGCCAGTGAAGTCTGGCACGAACGAGTCAAACAGGAAACACCGATGAAATGTTGGGGGAAGCCGGAAGATATTGCCAAGATGGCACGTTTTCTGTGCAGTCATGAAGCGGCTTATATCACTGGGCAGGTGATTAACGTAAATGGTGGAGCCGTTCGGTAATTTTCACTCTGATTAGTCGGAAGAGTTTTTTTGTTGAGGTTCTGGTAGTAGGTAAGCAATCAGATCACGAAATTCCTGGAGTGTCATCTGGTCTACAAGTCCATTGGGCATAATTGATGTTTTTGAGGGAACCATTTCCTCAATGTCACTGATTTTGAATGAGAGAATTTTCCCGTTCGAGTCATAGATAGAACGTTCTTTGTTGTTGTGCTTATGGTAAATCCCGGAAGCAGTTTGCCCATTGGTGGTGACGATTGTTATAGGGAGAAAACCGGGATCGATATCCTTACTGGGGTTAATGATCGCTTCAACTAATCGCTCACGATTCAGTGCAATACGTCCCTGCATGCGAATTAAGCCGGGACCTACTTGTTGACCGCGGCCATCAATTTGGTGGCAGCGGAAACAGCCTGGACCTTTGGGGTGAAAGAAGAGTCGTTGGCCAGCTTGAGCATCAGCGGGTCCAGACAATATTTGCATCCATTTTGCTAACTGGTCTTTTGCCGGTTTCTGCTGCTTTGGTTGCCGCTTTAATACTCTTTCGATGAGAATCGCTTTTTCAGCATTTGTAGTTGCCAATTTTTTGAGTGTCGTCTGATGTTGTTCTGTCAGTGCGGCTCCCGTTAATGTGCGTAATGCTTCTTTGCTGACGGTGGGATTTCCGTCATTTGCTAATTGCAATAGCGGAGTTACGTTTTTGAGTTGAGAGGGATTCAATGCAATCACTGCTTCTGCTCGCAAATTTACTTCCGCGTTTGAATTAAGGGCAAGCTGCAATAGTTTCTTACGAGCAGAGTCTGTTTTGATTTCGCGTAATGTTCGAACGGCTTCTGTCTGAACACCCGAATCAGTTGACTTTAAAAGTTGACTCAGCTTTTTTTCATTCAATGCAGGATGAGACGCAGGAAGAAAGAGTAAGATTTGTTGTATCACTTCAGGTGAGGTTTCAGGGAGATCAAGTAACTGAGCCGCGTATTCCTGAGACTTGGATTTCTTAACCCACCAGTCTCCTGTTGTGCCGCGTGTCCAGTCTTTCATAACTCCTTCCAGTTGTGCTATCGAAGCTAGATAGGCTTTGAGCAATTCTGGTGTCGTCGCTTTTTTCACTAGGTCATTGATAAGTGTCTCTCGGAACTGTTTGAGTTCATCGCGGCCAATCCATTCTACAGCCACAAAACGGACCTGTGGATTTTCATCTTTCAAAGCTTGCTTTAATAATCGGACATCGGGTGCTGATGAACTTTCCTTTAATAACAGAATCACCGCGAGTCGAACTGCGGGGGCTTTATGCGAAAATAATTGAGCCAACTCTCTGTCAGATAATGTTTGCCGAAGTCCGTGACGCGCTGCCTGTTGCAGAAACAGATCTGCGCTTTTCAGGCGTTTAAAAAGCAGTGGTAAGGCCGTTTTTTCATTGATCCGTCTCAATGCGGCAGCTTGGACGGCTGGAGAAGTATCGCTGGTAGCGATCTTTTGAAAATCAACCAGTTCAGAGGGGAGCCTGGTGATTGCCTGTTCGCGGAGACCTGCATGTTTGCCATTCAAAATGGAAGCAGCTAATTCAGGTGTCATTTTTTGTGCACTGATTAATGCATTTAAGGCAACCGCTTTGACTCGTGGTTCAGAATTTTGGAGAGCTGTTTTGAGCTCTGAAATTCCCGTTTCACCTTGAACGAGTAATTTTCGCGCGGCCGCATCCCGCTTCTGCCAATCCTTTGATGTGATCGATTCTGTTTGTGAGTGTTGGGGAGGAGTTACCGCACGAATTCGCCACACACGACCTTTTCCATGTAAAGGATAGGATCGATCGGCCCAATCACCGACATACAGACTCCCATCAGGACCGACGGCAATTCCTGCGGGACGAAAATGTTCTTCCCCTGCAATTACTGGTTGAGTTGTTACTTTGAAACTCGCACCATCAGGCATAAAGTGATAACGATCAATGCGGTGTTCTCCCCAACTGGCTACGAGTAAATCGCCTCGATAGTCTTCGGGTAGCTGGTCTGATTCATATGAAATCAACCCTGTCGGAGATTCTCCCGTAGAGGAAGTCATAGGGAGCGTGCCCGGCGTTTCTGCATTGATCGAGATAAATGGTTCTAGCGTGCGACGACGATATCCATAATCGCCTCCTTCTACGATGGTTAATAAACGGCAGGGGGGACGATTGCCAGGGTCGTTGTCGCCCACAAACATCCGACCGTACACATCAAAACAGAGATGGAAGGGATTCCAGAATCCAGTGGCAACACGTTCGAGTTGGCTACCATCCGTCCGACAGCGAAAGATGCCTCCTTCGCCTCGTAATGCAGACAATCGCTTTTTTCCTTTGCCGATCAGGGTCGCATCGTCTCCATAATTTTGACCAAGAGTGAAATAGATGTTGCCAAAATCGCCGATAATTTCGGCATCGACTCCTTCGTTTTCTCCCATACTGAAATAGAGGTTGTTAAAGAAATCAAAGGCAAAACCAGAAAATCCATTGTGGGGATAAGTCGCTTTGGTCTCGAGTTGAATCAGATTCTGCCTGACATCTGCTTTACCATCATCGTCTTTGTCCCGCAGACGAAAGATCGAACTGCGGGTTGCGACATAGAGCCAGCCGTCAGGATGAGCGCCAACATTCATCGTCTCAGTTGAACCTGCATAGAAGGTTTGAATCCGATTTGCTTTACCATCGCCGGTTGTATCTTCCAGCAATCGAATGCGGTCTGTTTTAGGACCTTCATAATTTTCAGGTCGAAAATGCGTATGACTCTCAACCACATAGACTCGGTTTTGTCGATCCACTGTCAGGCCTGTGACTGTGACAATGTCAGGCTCTGAGGCAAACAATTCGATTGTAAGACGATCATCCAGTGAACGAGGTATTTTGATCTCTGCCGCTTCTGATGTCGGAGTCCGGACTAATATGTAAATCAGCAGGACAACGCTTGTGATACAAGGGTAAGGGAAAACTTTCCGGAGGTGTGACAGACCGGTCATGTTTTGTATTCCTATTTCAGGCGAAATGAGGGCAATTTTGGAGAGACAAATAAAAGTGTTTATTTTGGGGGACTGAGGTATCCGAGGGACGTCAGGAATGCGTCGAGTTTTTCCACTGTCGAGTTATAGTTCTTTTTGCCTTTATTCAGATTGAAAAATCCGTGTCCCTGATCTTTGTAGGCAATAAGTTCGCAGCGGTTTTTCTTTGCTTTCATCTGCTTGGTGAATCGTTCGACATTTTCAATCGGAACCGCTTTGTCAGCCGTGCCATGGAAAATGATTGTTGGAGGTAGGTCATTACGTATGAAATGGATGGGAGAAATTTCTTTGCAGCGTTTGCCAAGTTGTTTGGGTCCGCCTTTCCAACCTGTTTCAGTGGTATCCACAACCGGATTGAATAAGGCCATTGCATTAGGGGCTGATGAAATTTGTTTCTTTTCATTGGGTTCTTCAAAACCAATCACGGTTCCCGTACAGGCGGCGACATGACCTCCCGCAGAACCTCCGCCTGAAACGATGCGATTCGGGTCAATGCCCAGTTCCTTAGCGTGTTGACGAATCCAGCGGACGGCAGACTTTCCGTCTGCCACACATTCAAAAGGGGTTGTCTTGTGTTTAGATTTGATGCGGTATTCCGCAGCGCAAGCAACCATACCTCTTGATGCCAGGTATTTACAGTGTGGCTCGAATTGACTCGGATTACCGCCGGTCCAGCCGCCACCGAAAAAGAAAACAATTGCTGGCCGGGAATCTCCCTGTTTCCAATCTTTGGGTTTAAAAATATTAAGATGCAGATCACCTTGCTCCGTTGTTTTGTAGACTTTGAATTCAGCACCTTTTAGTGGTTTCCAGCCTGCTTTTGAAGTAGCAGGTTTTCTGTCAGCCGCATTCAATGATGTCGTTGAGTACAATCCGACGAGACAAACGGAGAGAAACAGAGAAACGCTGAAGATTGTGTTCTGAAATTTTGAAGGCATGCTGCTGAAATTCCTTGAATATACTTTAGAATAGATACTTGATATCGAATTACAGTTCTCTCTATAGTAAATTAAAGTTAGATCAAAGCGTCTCTCATTTCCTATAAGAATGCCAAAAAATGAAAATTAAATTGATTTTGAATGTGACCTTAGTTTTGGGGATGTTTGTTTCTTTGTACCCATTACAGGCCGAGGATAAAACAGTGAAGTTGCCCGCCAAAGAAAAGTTTCACATCTATTTGTTAATCGGGCAGTCAAATATGGCGGGACGTGGGAAGGTTGTTGCAGAACAGAATCAGCCGCATCCACGCGTTTTAAAACTGGATGAACAAGGCAAATGGGTTCCTGCGACTGATCCACTTCACTTTGATAAACCAAAAATTGCCGGTGTAGGTCCTGGATCAGGATTCGGACCGATGATGGCAGATGCAGATCCTGAAGTCACAATTGGATTGATTCCCGCGGCGTTTGGTGGAACTCCACTCAGCCGTTGGGTCAAGGGGAAAGATCTTTATGAACGTGCGGTGGAGTGGGCAAAGAAAAACCAGCATCAAGGTGTGGTTAAAGGTGTGATTTGGCATCAGGGTGAAGCTGAGTGTAAGAACCCCGAACTTTATAACACTTATCAAAAACGACTTTCCGGAATGATTGTCGATCTACGTGCCGATTTGAATGAACCTGATTTGCCATTTGTGATGGGCGAGCTGGGAGAGTTTTTAGAGCGACCAGGGGTGAGTACCGTAAATGATGCGATACACAAAATTTCTAAATCGGTTCCCGCGACTGCCGTAGCCTCCTCCAAGGGACTGCCGGCAAAAAGCGATCAAGTGCATTTCAATGCAAAAAGTGAGCGGGAGTTTGGTAAACGCTATGCTCAGCAGATGTTGAAATTGCAGAAAGCAGCGAAGACGAAATAGCCATTTATTCTTGAGAAGAACTGTTGGGTAGCTCCGAATGAAATTCGGAGTTGTCGTTAGACAACTGGATGTTGCGGTGGAAACGGACTGTTCGTTAACGATTCTGCAAACTGAATTTGAAATAGTTTATATCTATCTCAGAAAGGTCCTCTGAATTGTCAAATGGAACTCAGACATCCTGCTCGCTACGCTCGGCCCGAATTGCATTCGGGCCCACCCTTTATAGGTGAGCCCGTTTTGTGTTTGAGGTAGATTTAAATTGATCAAGCCAATATTTCTTTGACAGGATGATGATCTTCCACGCCTGTCAGACGCTGATCTAATCCCTGGAATCGATAACTGAGTTTACGATGATCAATTCCCAGACATTGTAAGATGGTCGCATTGAATTCATGAATATGAACAGGATTTTCAGTGATGTTGTAACTGAAATCATCTGTTGCACCGTGGACCACTCCCTTTTTGATACCACCGCCAGCCATCCAGACGCTAAAGCAGCGTGGATGGTGATCTCGTCCGTAGTTTTCCTTGGTTAGTTTTCCCTGGCAGTAAGCGGTTCGACCAAATTCGCCGCCCCAAATAACCAGTGTGTCGTCTAGCAGGCCACGTTGCTTCAAGTCTTTCACCAATGCGGCAGCAGGTTGGTCAATGTCTTTACATTGCTTGGGTAAATCTCCTGCAATGTTGGCATGTTGATCCCAGCCACGATGGAAAATTTGAGAAAAACGCACGCCGCGTTCCGCCATGCGACGGGCCAATAGACAATGATAGGCGAATGTACCAGGCTTCTGGACATCGGGGCCATACATTTCGAGTGTGGCTTTGGTTTCTTTCGAAATGTCTGTTAGTTCGGGAACTGAAGTTTGCATGCGGAACGCCATCTCATATTGTGAGATGCGTGTTTGAATTTCCGGATCGCCGATGGCGTTGAATTCGTTCTGATTCATTTCGGCTAATGTATCCAGCATACGTCGTCGTAATTTCGAGGAAATCCCCGGAGGATTTGAAAGGAACAAAACCGGGTCTCCTTTTGATCGAAGCGAGACTCCAGAATATTTACTTGCTAAAAATCCACTACCCCACAGACGATTATAAAGTGCCTGTGCTTGTTGTCGCCCGGACCAGGTTGAGGTCAAGACAACAAACGAAGGAAGATTCTCGTTCATGGAACCCAGGCCATAACTCAACCAGGAACCAAGGCTGGCACGACCGGGAAGCTGATTTCCCGTGCAGATGTAAGTAATCGCCGGGTCATGGTTGATCGCTTCGGTCCAGAGTGATCTGACGATGGAGATGTCTTTGACAATTCCGGCTGTGTGTGGCAGAAGCTCACTAACCCAGGCTCCTTCCGAACCATTGTCGTACTTTTTAAATTTGAATTTGGATGGGGCGAGAGGAAAACGCGACTGTCCTGAGGTCATCGTGGTGAGTCGTTGACCATTGCGAACGGATTCTGGTAGATCTTTATCAAACAGCTTTTCCAGACCCGGTTTGTAGTCGAGTGTATCAATTTGGGAAGGAGAGCCGGCCATAAACATATAGATGGCACGCTTGGCTTTAGGCGCAAAGTGTGGAACTCCTGGCAGACCTCCTGTTGCTTTCATTTCAGGAGCTGCCGCCAGTGTTTGCTGCTGACCTGATTCCAGCGAAGCCAGTGCAGCCGTACCCAAGCCTAATCCACCGGATTTGAAAAAATGGCGTCGTGTGATTTGTGAGATATGATCCTGGATCGGGTTCATGACACTACCTTAAAATTTCTATGTATGCTGTATCAGATTTAATTTACTGTTACCAAAATCGAATTTTCGTTGATCGATTTAATTAGTTTTTGCTAATCACTTCATCCAAATTGAGGATGAGGTTTGCAATCATTGTCCATGCAGCCAGTTCCTGTGGATTCAAAGATGCATCTGCCTTGGATTCACCAATGCCAATCAGTTCTGTCGCCGCTTTGGGGGTCGCTTGATAATGCGAAAGCATATCCTTGAACGTATTTAAGGTAAGTGCCATATCTTCCGGAGCGATTACTTTTGCTGTTGCCAGTTTGTAAGCAAACTGGATACGTTCTTCAGGAGATTTGCCACCCTCTTTCATCATGCGTTGACCGAGTGTGCGGGCTGCTTCCAGGTACTGTGGATCATTTAACAACAGCAATGCCTGTAGTGGCGTATTGGTGCGTTCTCTACGCGTGGTGCAGGCTTCACGGCTGGGGGCATCAAAGGTGGACATCCCCGGTGGTGGGGAGGTCCGTTTCCAGAAAGTATATAGGCTGCGACGGAAGACTTTGTCGGGGCCTGTATCTTTTTTGAAGCGGACCGTATTCGAACCAGAATAACCGACTGCGTGCCAGAGCCCATCAGGTTGGGGTGGTTTGACGCTGGAGCCACCGATATTAGGAACCAAGAGGCCACTCACTGCCAAAGCTTGATCACGGAGCATTTCTGCATCCAGACGGAAACGCGGGCCTCTGGCCAGGAGACGGTTTTTTGGGTCGATTTTATGAAGTGCAGGGGTCAAGTTCGAACTTTGTCGATAAGTTGCTGACATCAAAATCTGTTTCATAAAGCGTTTCACATCCCAGTGGTGTGTCTGGAAGTCAACAGCGAGCCAATCCATCAATTCGGGGTGACTGGGAGCGGCTCCCTGGTTACCAAAGTCTTCGCTGGTTTCCACAATCCCAATTCCAAATAGTTGCTGCCAAAAACGGTTCACAGCTACACGCGAAGTTAAGGGGTGATTTGGTGCAACGAGCCATTTGGCAAGTCCTAATCGATTCACAGGCCATTCGGCTGCCATCGTTGGGAATTGAGCGGGTGTTTTTCGTGAGACTTTCTCACCCTTCTGATCGTACTGCCCTCGTTTTAAATCGAACGCTTCCCGAATCTCTTTTCGTTCACGAAAGACAAGAGTCGTTGGTAGTGATTGGACGAGCCGTTCTTCCTGTGCTTTGACTTGAATTTTCTTTGCCAGTAGTTTGCGGTATTCCGAATCGAACTGGTTTAAATAGTATTGCCTTAATAAATCGACTTGCTGAGGTGTGCGTTTCGCCGCTGCCAGTTGCAGGACAGGAGCAATCTGGTTGTCAAAGTAAACTTGGTTGACTTCAGTTTCGGATAGCCTGTGGTCGTAAATTTTGAATTCATCAACAAAGCCATTTGTCAAATGCTTGTTGGCACTGGAATGTCCCAGCAGCAGTGTGGCAGAATTCAGCGCTGTTGTGTTTTTGAACGAGTCAGAAGAAATGGTCAGCTCGGACGATTTCCCGTCAATAAAGAGGGAGACTCCGTGTGCTTTGGCAGAACCATCGTAAGTTACACAAACATGATGCCACTGGTTAGGAGTGATTTCGTTATTTTTCGTTTGTACTTGAATCGCATAACCGGGCCAACGGTCGATTAATCTTACACTGAGGCTACGATTTGTGATTTGCAGATCATAGCCGCGTTCTCGTGAATTTTTATTGAGACTCGAAACAATAGGGCCTGACGTTCTACCATTGGTTTTGAGCCAGATAGCAAAGCTGAAGGGGGTCGCTTTATTAAATTGTCCGGTCTTTCCCAGATCCAGGTAACTACCGGGGGTAAATTGAAACCCGTTGCCAAATTTGCCGGCAACCCAGCGAGGCTTGCCTTTGACAACACCGTTCTTTTTCTCATCGATTTGATTGACGACAGTAGCCCCTGCTTTTTCATCAAGAGCATAGGTTGCCAACAAGCCATCTGGCTGTGGAATGGAAAGGGTCGGATTGCTCCCCGTTTTCTGAATTTGTTGTTTCCAATTTAACCAGGCCTGGAAAGCAGGGTCATTGGCTTTGGTTCTACTTGCTCCCTGATTACTAATAGCTGCAATCTGGTCTTTAAAGTCTTTCAGTTGTTTTGACTGCTGTGCGTTGGGGACTCTCAACGAAGGAGGTGAGTCCTTAATGTTACCATCCATGGCAGGGCCATCCAGATTATTGAAGAAGGCAAACATCTGATAAAATTCGGTCTTAGTAAAGGGATCAAATTTATGATCATGACACACAGCACATCCCAGGGTGAGACCCATGAATGCTTGCCCTGTGGTTTCAACGCGATCAATCACATTACGAACGTAGACTTCATCTGCGATAGATCCGCCTTCATTAGTAGTGACATGGCAGCGATTAAAACCGGTTGCGATTTGTTGATCCATTGTGGCATTGGGAAGCAGATCACCGGCCAACTGTTCAATTACGAATCGATCATAGGGGAGATTTGTATTAAAGGCCTTAATGACCCAGTCCCGGTAAGGCCACATTTCGCGATAGTTATCAAGATGCAATCCATGAGTGTCACCATAGCGGGCGATATCCAGCCAGTAACGCGCCATGTGTTCGCCGTAGTGGGGAGATTCTAATAGACGATCAATCACTTTTTCATAAGCATTGGGAGACTTGTCATTCACGAATGCTTCCACATCCTGCGGTTTTGGAGGCAATCCGGTCAGGTCGAGAGTCACGCGTCTAATAAGCGTTCGTCGATCTGATTCTACTGAAGGTTTCAGTCCCGCTTTTTCTAATCGTGCCAGAATGAATTGATCGATGGGGGTTTGGACCCAGGTTGGTTGTTTCACGACAGGGACTGTTGGTTTTTTGGGTGTCACATAGGACCAGTGATCCTGCCAATTGGCTCCTTCTTGAATCCAGCGAGTTAGCAGGGAAATTTCTTCGGGTGTCAGTTTTTTGCCACTGTCTTCCGGTGGCATTTTGAGATCAGCGTCTTTAGATATGACGCGTGTGATGAGTTCGCTTTGTTTGACATTTCCAGGGACAATGGCTTTGTGGCCGTCCAGGTCAGCAAAAGCGCCCTCTTTGGTATCGAATCTCAGGTCAGCTGCTCGTTTTTTTACGTCCGGGCCGTGACATTGAAAACAGTTTTCCGACAGAATCGAACGGATTTTCGCAGGATCGACTTTATCTGGATTCTGCGCGTACACTTGGTTCAGTGAAGCGCAGACAAATGATAGTACAAGAGCAGGGAGTAAACGCTTGCTCAAACA
>JAJDEK010000138.1 GCA_029259875.1 Planctomycetaceae bacterium | reverse complement strand
CAGGCACTGGGAGTTTCTTTGGTTCAAAAAGTTCTGGAAATGCCTTTACGGGCGATTGCCGAAAACGCGGGTTTAGATGGCTCTGTTGTTTCAAACCGCGTGAAAAAAGACAAAAGTAATTCCTATGGTTACGATGCCTTGAATGATCGTTATGGCGATATGTTCGACTTTGGTGTGGTTGACCCAGCTAAAGTGGTACGCTCTTCATTACAGAATGCAGCCAGTGTTGCCACTCTACTTATGACAACCGATTCTATCGTCGTAGAAGAACCCAAAGACGAAGAAGACGATCATCACCATGACGACCACCACGACATGGGTGGGATGGGAGGCATGGGTGGCATGGGCGGTGGAATGCCTGGTATGGGAGGCATGCCCGGCATGGGTGGAATGCCTGGCATGGGAGGCTTCTAATAGCATCTGCAATCTTTTTGGGGATGTACACGAATGTCTTCGCTGAATTTTCTTTGTAACTATTAACGTAACTTTTATCTGGGAAATGATCCCGGATTCACAAATACAACCAGATCAATTGGAATAATCGGGAGTTAACATAATGGAACTGAATCCCCTTGATGACCGTATCGTTATCGAACCAAATGTTGCTGAAGAAGTCACTGCCGGTGGTATTGTTTTGCCTGACGCAGCTCAAGAAAAGCCACAAAGCGGTAATGTTATCGCCGTTGGGCCAGGACGACTTCTGGAAAGCGGCGAACGTTGCCCCGTTGCCGTTGAAGTAGGAGACGAAGTTCTCTACGGCAAGTATGGTGGAACTGATATCGAAGTGAGCGGTAAAGAAGTAAAGATTTTACGTGAAAGCGATATTCTTGCCAAAATCATGAAATAAGGAACGTACATTTCTCGGAACATCTGGCAGAGATCTGAAACACTGATTACTTTTCAATTTCTGTCTATCCTGGAAATCTAATTCAAACCACAAAATCACGCAGGGGAGAACGGAGTAATCCGATCAAATGTTCGTTCCTGTTAAACAGAGGAGTTTATAAGCGTGGCAAAGCAACTATTGTTTGAAGATCGCGCACGTACTAAGCTTAAAAAAGGCGTGCAAACCATTAGCGACGCTGTAGCCATCACAATGGGTCCTACGGGACGCAATGTGATCATCGATAAAAGTTTTGGAAACCCATTGGTGACCAAAGACGGTGTTACAGTCAGTAAAGAAGTCGAACTCGAAGATCCCTTCGAAAACATGGGAGCTAAACTGGTTAACGAAGTCGCCACAAAAACCAGTGACATCGCTGGCGACGGTACAACGACAGCTACTGTTTTAGCCCGTTCTATCTACCAGGAAGGCCTGCGAGGAATCTCTTTGGGAGCGAATCCCATGATTGTTCGCCGAGGAATCGATAAAGCTGTTACAGCTGCGGTACAGGCAATCGAAGAGCTTGCTAAACCTGTGACGGAAAAATCCGAAATTGCCCAAGTCGGTGCGATCTCGGCTAACAATGATCCTGTCATCGGAGACCTCATTGCTGACGCAGTGGAAAAAGTGGGTCGCGATGGTGTGATCACTGTCGAAGAAGGTAAAGGGAATGAAACAGCCCTCAACTTTGCCGATGGAATGCAATTCGATAAAGGCTATGTCTCTCCTTACTTTGTCACTGACACAGAAGGCATGAAATGTATTCTTGAAGATTGCTATATTTTGATCCATGAATCAAAAATCTCAGCATTACGAGATCTAGTCCCTCTTTTGGAAAAAGTATCTCAAACCGGCAAGCCTCTATTGATTATTGCTGAAGATGTTGAAGGTGAGCCACTGACAGCATTAGTTGTCAATAAGTTGCGAGGCGTCCTTAATGTGGCAGCTGTTAAAGCTCCCGGTTTTGGTGACCGTCGTAAAGCCATGTTGGCAGACATTGCTGTACTCACAGGCGGTACAGTCATTTCCGAAGACCTTGGTATCAAACTCGAATCAGTCGAATTAAGTCAGCTTGGCCAAGCCAAACTGATCGAAATCACAAAAGATTCCTGTACCCTGATTGAAGGTGCTGGAGAGACTGAGGCACTGCAGGCACGCGTTGCTCAAATTCGTGGACAACTGCAAAAAACCGATAGCGAATATGATCGCGAAAAATTCCAGGAACGGCTTGCCAAACTAACTGGCGGTGTGGCTATTATTTCTGTTGGTGCTGCTACTGAAACTGAAATGAAGCAAACTAAAGCCCGTATGGAAGACGCATTACATGCAACTCGTGCTGCTGTTGAAGAAGGAATTCTTCCCGGTGGTGGTGTGGCGCTTCTACGATCCATTGAAGCTGTTGAAAGCGTCAAAGGCAAAAACAGCGATGAAAAAATTGGTATTGCGATTGTTGCCCGTGCTTTAGAAGGACCGATTCGCCAAATTGCCGAAAACTGTGGAACCGATGGTGCTGTTGTCGCTGATGAAGTGAAACAACTTACTGGCTCCAAAGGCTACAATGCTAATAGCGGCGAATACGTTGATATGTTTAAAGCAGGAGTTATTGATCCGGCCAAGGTTGTGAAAACCGCCTTGAAGAATGCCGCTTCTATTGCTGGCCTGATGTTGACCACACAAGTTCTTGTTACCCGAAGTGACAGTACTGAAGGCGACAAACTGGCTGATGTTGAAGGAAGTATTCGGTAATTTCTATGTTTTGCTGAAAATCATCTCACTGATTTCAGTATTGACTTTGTGATATCAGACGGGCCGCCGTAAAATGGTGGCCCGTTTTTTCAGTTCTAATAGAATGGCTGGCTTCAGAAATTTCACCTAAGCGGGTTCGGTAAATTTCAAAACCTTTAATGACGAGTTGTGATAGATGGCATCGAAACGCGATTATTATGAAGTTCTCAATGTATCGCGCGAAGTGACCACCATTGAGATCAAGAAGGCGTATAAAAAACTGGCGTTGGAAAACCATCCTGACCGAAACCCCGGCGATGAAGAAGCTGTCAAGCGTTTCAAAGATGCAGCAGAAGCTTTTGAAATCTTGGGGGATGAGAAAAAACGCGCTCACTACGACCGCTATGGTCATGCTGATTTTGGATCTGGTGGAGGCAGTCAGTTCCATGACGTCTCTGATATTTTCAGTGCGTTTGGTGACCTCTTCGAAGGGTTTGGGTTCAAAAGCTCGTCACAACGGGGAGGAAATCGTCCGCGGCAAGGAGAAAGCCTGCGAACCAGTATCCAAATTGATCTACTCGATGCTGCATCGGGCTGTGACCGGGAAATTAACATCACCCGTCAGGAAACCTGTGATACATGTCATGGCTCCGGTGCCGAGCCAGGCACACAACCAGATAATTGTGACTACTGTGGTGGAGCAGGGCAAGTCGTTCAATCACAAGGTTTTTTCCGCGTACAAACAACGTGCCCTCGCTGTCGTGGAGCAGGTACAGTCATTTCGGATAAGTGTACCGATTGTAATGGACAAGGTCGGGTTGCTAGCGAAAGTACGCTGGACATCAAAGTACCAGCAGGCATCGACAATGGTATGCAACTTTGCCTCCGAGGCGAAGGAAACCCAGGTGCAAACGGAGGTCCACGCGGTGACTTGTATGTTGTGGTTGGCGTTGATGAACATCCTCTAGTCCGACGCCAGGAACAGCAGCTTAGTTGTCATGTTCCTATCACATACACTCAGGCGGTTCTTGGGGCAACTATCGAGATTCCGACTTTGGAAGGACGTCACGATTTAAAGATTCCATCAGGTACTCAACCGGGTGAAGTTTTTCGTCTGAAAGGCCTTGGCATGCCCAATCCTCATGGTGGTCGTCGAGGAGACCTGCATGTCGTAGTTCAGATTGATGTGCCCAAGAAAATTTCAGAGCGAGAAGAAGAAATTCTGCGTGACTTAGCTGAAATTGAACATACTGAAGTTTCACAACATCGTAGCCCGAATCGAAATTCGTTTTTTGACAAACTAAAGGAATACTTTACACACTCAGATTAACCACAATCGAATTGTGTAGTATGAACAACCCTTTTCGTTTTTAACCAATATAAAATCTATTTAAAGTAGTGCTATAGGTCGGAAGAATGTCAGACATGGAACAGCCTGAAGAAATTCAGAATCAAACGGAAGAAACTCCCGTGGAAAAAGAAACAGTTGACGAAACGCCGAGCATTGAAGAGCAACTACAGGCTGCCCTAGCCGAACAAGCTGAAATTCAAGACCGCTTTCTACGTTCGCAAGCAGAGTTGGACAATACCCGAAAACGTTATCAGAAAGAATTGGAACAAACGCGCCAATATGCAGCCACACCATTCATCCAGAGCTTGTTGCCAGCTTTGGACAATCTAAAACGAGCCACTGATGCAGCAGAAAGCGCAGACCATGTTGATGAACTCAAACAGGGTGTGGAAATGGTAGCCAAACAAATTCTGGATGTCTTTTCACAACATGATGTCAAAGCCATTGACGCATTAGGAAAACCGTTTGACCCAAACCTACATGAAGCACTTCAACAGCTTCCCTCGGATGAGTATCCTCCAATGACTGTAATACAGGAACTCGAACAGGGTTTTATTCTGAATGATCGCGTGGTTCGCCCCACTAAAGTCATCGTTTCCTCTGGACCCACCGATAGTTAAATAGTTTTTCATTGTCTTATTTTGAGAGAATATAAACGATGCCAACCTACGATTATGAATGTTCCCAATGTGAACATAAATGGGAAGAGTTTCAGTCAATTACTGCAAAACCACTAAGAAAATGCCCTTCCTGTGGCAAGCTTCGTGCGAAACGAGTGATTGGGGCTGGAGCCGGCATCATCTTCAAAGGGTCCGGGTTTTACCAAACTGATTACCGCAGCAGTTCTTATAAAAAAGCAGCCGAAGCGGACAGTAAGGCACAATCTGCGAGTTCTGACTCCAAAAGCAGCAAAGATTCAGGCTCAGCAGACAAAAGTTCGTCATCTGATTCTTGATTACCTTTGAAATTTTGCCTGGATTTCTCTATAAGAGGGTCAAATTACACTATTGCTCCTCTATTAGTCTGAGGCTTCGATGATTCAACCTCAAACATGTCCCATATGTCGGAAAGTCGTCACATCCAAAGCCAGTGATGACCAGTCTCCCTTCCCTTTTTGCAGCGATAAATGTCGTAATGTCGATCTTTTACGTTGGTCTAAAGGAAAGTATGCAATCGTAGAGGACCTGGACCCTCGTTTGATTGAGTTACAGCAACTGGAACAAGAGGATGAAGACTATTAAAGAGACTTCATCGAATACGCGCGTTCTCTCTCCGACTCACAACTCTGAAAGCCAGCATGATAGCGGTCTCTCTCCGGGAGTACGTGGGACTCTATTTGGACTGATTTCAGCACTCGCTTATACAGCAGCCAATATTGCGCTACGAGAGGCGGCAATTGACAACAATGCCGATTGGGCAATCTGGATTTCTGCCTTAAAATCCATACCAGCGACAATCGTTGGTTGGGTTATTGTTACCTATCGTGGTTCTCAAGGACTCCCCTCGCTCCCTCCCCGCCGTTTAGTCATTCCGTTAATCCTCACTGGATTAGTGATGCAATTTGGTGGGAATGTTATGTTTCAATGGTCACTGAGTTTAGG
>JAJDEK010000137.1 GCA_029259875.1 Planctomycetaceae bacterium | reverse complement strand
AATGAAAAAACTATAGTCCACCTTCGAGCCGGTATTTCCCGGCGAGGTTTTCATCATGATCAGGCCGCCAATGACCAGAACCAGCAGGATGATTAGCCAGGGGCCCGTTGAGGGCGAGCCCTGGTTTTCTTTGCTTGATTGCTTTTGGGGGGCTTTGCCTTGAGGAGGATCGTCTTGTGGGTTCTCCGAAGGAGAGGCCATATGAAATTCCGTTCGTTGACTGAAATCTTTAATTTTTCTGGTTGCCGATTATTGCATTGATTAGCATGTGGTATTCACTTCGAATCCGCCTACAGTTGGGAAATCGACTTTGCAGGATTGCAGGAGACAGATGTTTATTTCTGCGATTCGATAACATGTTGCTGATTCTATGAGAAAATCAGTCCTTCAGGCAATGGTAGGAAGCCTGTTTTTAGAAAGGATCGGATAAGCAATCAGCAAAATAAGTACTGCTCCGATGGGGTGTTATTACTTCCCTTCCGGATCTCATGACTAATCTTTCAATCCATATCGCACAATACACCACAGCGCTTTAACGCCGTCTCGCCAACCAATTTTTTTACCCTGATCATATGTGCGACCATCGTAACTGATCGACATTTCAAAAATGCGACACTGACGTCGCGCTACTTTTGCGGTGATTTCTGGTTCAATACCGAACCGATTTTGGCAGAGACCGGGGGCGATTTCCTTAATCACTTCTTTTTTGAAAAGCTTGTAGCAGGTTTCCATATCCGTCAGATTGAGATTGGTAAAACAATTTGAAAGCGTTGTCAGGAACTTATTTCCCAGAAAATGCCAGTAATACAGTACACGATGGGGCTGATCTCCCAAGAAGCGGCTTCCATAGACAACGTCGGCTTTGCCTTCAATGATGGGCTGTAATAGACGGGGGTATTCTGAAGGATCGTATTCAAGATCTGCATCCTGAATGATCATCACGTCGCCTTGTGCTTCCAGAAATCCAGTCCGGACGGCTGCACCTTTTCCTTGATTCACTTCGTGAAAAATGACTCGGATTTGATTGTGCGAATCTCCTTGAGTCTGGTTTTGTTCTTCCAGCCGTTTCAGAATCTCGCGTGTGCCATCGGTACTACCGTCATCGACGAGCACCAATTCTTTGCGAATGGGAACCGCTTTCACCTGATCAATAAGATTCTCAACGGTCTTACTTTCATTGAAGATCGGAATCACAACGGAAAGCAGAAAGCCTTTAGGAATAGGATAAAAGCCGAGTTGACGGCACCCCGCTTCTCCTAGTGAAGCTTTCAAGGAATCATACCATTCGGTCGTATAAGGGTAGCCGTGGTCATCCGGTTGAGGAACTGGTGTCATTGAGTGGAAATCCATGATTAAACTATAAGAACGTATTTTGCGCGTTGAGCATTGTTTCTTGTATTATAAGTCGTAAATCCCAGCTGCAAGTGGAGTTTCTGATTCGTTTTTGCTTTCAACGCTAGCCAAGTTGAACAAACCGGTTTACATTATCCAGACTGTCAGATTGATATTTCACTCTATTTCAGTCATACCGGATATTCCAAATATACTGATATTCTAAAGCGCGTCCAATTTAACCATAGCGGCTTCTATACTATGATACTTGATCCAAATGGTTCTGGAGACGCTACAATAAACCTGGATACAGATTAGACTCGAGGCTCAACCATGGAAGCAAAGCAAATCCTGTTCACTGATGTGAGTACTCAAACCTGGATCGAAGAAATCCAACTGAATACAGAGAGCGATTCCGATTTTTCAGCGAATCCAGACTGGTCAATTCACAAAAAACAATTGCATGGAGGGCAGTCAGAGGGCGTTGATCTTATCGAAGTTCATAATGGGGAATTGACGCTTTCGATTTTACCAACACGAGGAATGGGAGTCTGGAAAGGCAGCTTCCAGGGAATCCCATTAGGATGGGAGTCTCCTGTAAAATCTCCGGTGAACCCAGCATATATCAACCTTTCAGAACGCGGAGGCTTGGGTTGGTTAAGTGGGTTTAATGAATTAATTTGTCGTTGTGGCCTGATTTCCAATGGGCCTCCCGGTCAGGATACTGCCGGGAACCCAATTGAATCTGAGTTAACCTTGCATGGACGCATTGCCAATACTCCCGCTCATTATGTAAGTGTTGAACTCGATCCCAGCGATGGTGGATGGATCAGAATCACAGGCAAGGTGGAAGAAGGCATGTTATTTGGCAGTCATTTTTTGCTGGAATCAATATTGGAAACACGCTTGGGATCTAATGAGTTTATGATTCGTGACCGTGTGACGAATCTGGGGTCAGCGCCAGCAGAATCGGAGTTGTTATATCACATCAATATTGGCTCACCGTTTCTGGAGGCTGGATCTCGATTTGAAATGCCTTTTGCAGAAATGGCACCCCGTGATCCCCGCGCTGCGGAAGGAATTGCCGATTTTGATTCTTATCTGGGACCATTACCCGACTATGCTGAGCAGGCGTACTATTTTGATCCCATTTGTGATGAAAATGGAACTACTCCAGCCCTGCTTAGCAATAAAGAAGGGGGCTTAGGGTTTTTGGTGGGTTTCAGGAAAGCCGATTTGCCTTGTTTTACGCTCTGGAAAAATACTCAAACCGAGTCGGCGGGATATGTGACCGGTCTGGAGCCGGGGATCAATTTTCCTAATTTTAGAGCGGTTGAGCGAGAGCAAGGTCGGTTACGAACTCTCAGTCCCGGAGACAGCTACCAGACCGAAATCCGAATTTCTATTTTAAATAATTCAGATTCGGTTGATGCGATACGGCAAAAAATCACGAAGTTAAGTGGAAAAAGCCAGTCTAAAATCCATAACGCGACTCAGGCACGGTTTTCTTAATGATTGATTGACACCTTACGAGCTCCTTTTCTGGCCAGATCGTAAATCAGGGCCAAAATAGATGAAATATAGAAGAATTCACTGATTTCATGACTTTAAGCCATGTATATGGCTGGAATTAAATCAAATAATTCTGATATATTTGCTGGACTGACCTCCTTGGTGCAAAGATTAACGCGTTGGGTGTTAACCGCGAAGAGAGGCAATTGGTTTTGGAGAAGTTGATATTCACTGGAATGTTGCGGGAGATGCTCTATGTCTCTTCGCATTTTTTTGGATTGTTAGATCGCAAATTCGGCCGAATCCTCACAAGTCTGATTCTGTGTGAGTGGCTCCCTGAGAGCTATTGATTAAGAGACGTCATAATGACGTTGGAGCGGGAATGCCGAACCCCAGTTTCGCTAACTCACGAAATACATTAGATATTCTCGTAAGAATTCATCTTCGAAATTTTTTAAGCGTGTTTGGATTTATTTTAGTATGGTTGATCGAAATTTAATTCGAGAGTTTAACATTTCTGACGAAGACCTTGATGCTGCGTTTGCAGGTGTCATGTCAGAGGGTGATGTAGAAGGCGAAGAAACGGACTGGGTCTTAGATGACATTTATGCCTCCGTCTCCTGTGCTTATGATGTCAATCAAATCATTGATGGTGTGGTCTTAAGTGTTGATGGTGAAGAAGTTCTCGTCGATATCGGATTCAAGAGTGAAGGTGTTGTCCATATTGATGAATGGTCTGAGGAAGAAGAAGTTCCTAAGGCCGGTGATCAAGTACAAGTTCTACTCGAAGAAGTCGAAGACGAATTCGGATTGACGATGCTTTCCAAACGGAAAGCGGATCGAATTCGCGAATGGGAAAAAGTCATTGCCACACATGCCGAAGGCGATGTAGTTTCCGGAACAGTCGTTCGTAAAATTAAGGGTGGCTTGCTCATCAATATCGGCGTCAACGTCTTCCTGCCAGCCAGTCAGGTTGATATTCGTCGTCCCTCTGATATTGCCAACTACATTGGTCGTACAATTGAGTGTGTCATTCTTAAGATTGATGAAGCGCGACGCAACATCGTTGTCTCCCGTCGTAAACTCATCGAAGAGAAACGCGAAAAACTCAAACAAGACTTACTCAGCAAAATCGAAGAAGCTCAAATCGTTAAGGGTGTTGTCAAAAATATCGCTGACTTTGGTGCTTTCGTTGATTTGGGTGGTATTGATGGTTTGTTACACATCACCGACATGAGTTGGGGACGTATTAACCATCCCACAGAAATCGTTAAGATTGATGACGAAGTTGAAGTCATGATCTTAAGCGTTGATCGCGAAAAAGAAAAAATTGCTCTGGGGCTGAAGCAGAAAACTTCAAGTCCTTGGGAACTTGTCGAATCCAAATATCCTGTTAGTACTAAAGTGATCGGACATGTCGTCAACGTAATGTCATACGGTGCGTTCGTGAAACTGGAAGATGGGATTGAAGGTCTGGTTCATATTAGTGAAATGTCTTGGACCAAACGTATCAATCACCCCAGTGAACTTGTCAATATTGGGGACGAAGTCGAAGTGGTTGTCCTCGGCGTCAACAAAGACAAACAGGAAATCTCACTTGGTATGAAGCAGACTCAGTCCAACCCGTGGGACGAAGTCACCAAGAAGTACCCAGAGGGTGCCAAGGTCAAAGGAACCGTTCGCAATCTGACCAACTACGGTGCTTTCATCGAACTCGAAGAAGGTGTCGATGGATTGTTGCACGTCAGCGATATGTCTTGGACGCGTAAGATTTCACATGCCAGTGAAGTGATGAAAAAAGGCGACGAGATCGAGTGTTTGGTCATTTCCGTTGACGAAGAACGAAAACGAATTGCCTTGGGACTGAAGCAACTTGCTTCCGATCCTTGGGAAACAGACATCCCTGAAAAGTACCAACCTGGTGCCATCGTTCAGGGGGTCGTTACGAAGATCACAAACTTTGGTGTTTTCGTAGAATTAGAAGAAGAACTCGAAGGTCTGTTACACATTTCAGAACTCTCAGATCAAAAAGTGGAAAATCCGGAAGATATCGTCAAAGTGGGTGAGACGCTGGATGTCAAAATTCTGCGTGTCGATACCGACGATCGAAAAATCGGCTTGAGTCGCAAACTCGAAGATCCGATTGAAGATGATTCCGATTCTGCCGAAGGTGGTGGAGAAGCATCAGGCGTTGCACCTCGCAAGGAATTGATGGGGGGAACTGGTGGCGATGGTCCATTGTTCTCAATGCCGCCTATCGAAGCTCCCGTTGAAGAGACTGCCGCTGAAGAGGAGACTACCGCTGCTGATGAAGCCCCTGCCGAAGAGGCTGTGGTCGAAGAAACTTCCTCTGAAGATGTTGTTGCAGAAGAAAAAACAGAATAGATCACTTTTGATCGAATTTCGATTATCAGTGTGCTGAATATAAAAGCGGTGGTCTTCAGAGGCCACCGCTTTTTCTGTGATGGCTCTGCCCTTCTGGGAGACACGTTTTCCATAGTGGTCGTTTGCCGATGAATTCAGGCGGCTTTCGTAGTTCGGTCTTGAACCGCATATCGGTAGCCTTTTATGCAATGCTTGGGTTCCAGTTATGTTCGAAACTATAGTGATAGCTAGATTTTAGCACTCTAAATCTATTCATTCCCTATAACCGTAACAGCTTCTGCAGATTCCTCTTTCACAGCCCTGCTTTTCCATACGAAGTTCAGGAACTCGCCATTGATTGCCGATAAGAGTTCTACAGAGTGAAAGGTATATCTTCCTGAATTCTGTAACAGAAATATCGTATCGAGAGGAAACGAGTTCCCGCGAACGGCTGCACATTAATGGGAAGCCACGGAAATATTTCGGCTTTTCCATTTGCTAACAACAGATAGATAACAGGTTTTCCATGCAGAAAACTGCTCGACGGCGCTCCTCTTCAGCCGTACAGAATCCGTTAGAAACATACCTCAAAGAAATTAACGAAACCGCCCTGCTCTCTGCAGATGAAGAGAAAGATCTTTCTCGTCGAATTGAGAGCGGCGATAAAGAAGCCCGCGACCGAATGGTGCGTGCAAACCTGCGATTGGTCGTTAATATTGCCCGCGCTTATTCTGGTAAAGGGTTGCCCCTCCAGGATCTAATCGAAGAAGGCAATCTTGGTTTACTGCGGGCCGTTGAAGGCTTCGACCCCGATATGGGGACCCGTTTCAGTACATACGCCAGCTACTGGATTAAACAATCCATCAAACGAGCGCTCGTGAATTCTGCGAAGACAATTCGTATTCCCGCCTATATGGTCGAGTTACTTACGAAATGGCGACGCGCGACGGCACAGCTTCAAGATTCTCTTGATCGGACTCCGACTACGGAAGAAGTGGCAAAAGAATTAGATCTGCCGCCGAAAAAATTGAAGATCGTGAAAAAGGCGATTCAGCTCTATAACTCTTCACCACAGTCGGAACAACACGACGCTGGTTGGTCGCTCGGTGAGATGATCCCAGATGATCGATTGAAGGGGCCTGATGATGAGCTGGTTGAGAATGACAATCTCAAGCACGTTTTTCGTTTGTTAAAAGAAATTCCAGAACGCGAAGCCAATATTCTGCGAATGCGTTTTGGACTGGATGGCGACGAACCAAAAACACTCAAGGAAATCGGCCAAACTCTAGGTTTGACCCGGGAACGTGTGCGTCAGATTGAGAGTGAAGCACTCAAAAAATTAGCCAAAGAGATTTCCGGAGAATAATTCTCGGACAATCCAAATCGATAAAAGATCAGCAAAAAGACCGGTTACTTGCCGGTCTTTTTTGCATTGGCGGGAATAACCAGAGGATCATAAATAACGCGTCTTTTATTTTTATCAAGCTTGCGGTAGATGTGTGACAGTTGAACCATTAAAGGTTCGAGTGTCAGGTAGTACTTATTCAGGCTGGAAAAAGATGCTTTGCGTTGTTTCAATTCCAGAATTTTAATTTCCAGTTCATCGCGTTTTCGTTTCTGTTCGCCAGAAAGTAATTCAATTTCTTGAGTAGAGAATAGAATAAATTGATGCGCCCTGTGGCCATCGGGTAAAGTTTCTGTCGCCGAATTGAAATCAGGAGCCTTAAAAAGACCCTGGTATTGATCGCCGCGTGTTCCACTTTGATCTGCGTTATCATCTAGTAGAGCGTGTTCGGTTACCAGTTCTCCTTTCTGCTGATAATACGCGTTAGTCGCACGACAAGCGGACAAGTACGCTTCCAGGAGCGAAACCTGACCATCATGGTCCAAGTCAGCGTCAGTCTGCGGTTGAGTAGCAGCCTCAGCAAGAAAACCGCCGAAACGCGAAAAGTAAAATTCGTGTCCATTTTTGGTGGCAGTAATGATCACACGTTTGTCGGCCGAAAGTGCTTTCAAAAATGGTCCACTGGCAGAGAAACAGTGAATCACTGCCAGAGGATGTTCAACGGCATCACAGAATTCGCTTAACTGGTCGGCAGTGACATCTGGTCCTCGTAAGTTAAATCGCGCTGATTTTCCATCGAACGTACCATGCCCCATTAAGATCAACCAGGTGGCCGTCGTTTTGTCAGTCTCACGTTGCAATTCCTTCTGTAGCAATTCCAGATCAGAAAACCGGGCATCGACGCTTTCACCGATGATGGTTAATTCTGCCTGCTTATGTGAGGCGATTTGTTTCCAACGCGCAACCCAGTTCGCAAACTGCTGCTCATATTGTTCTTGACCGGCTGCGCCGACCACAATCAGGATGCGTTCGTTATTCTCGGCGGGAGTGGCCGCTTCTGTACTGGCAGTCTCTAAGCTAAGTAGTAAAAACGTGCCGATGATGCCCGATAAGAGTCTGTTCAGATGTAGATTTCGCATCAAGGTAATCCTTTCCATCGTCGTAAAGACCATTCACCAAACAGGCAGCTCAAGACAAGCACCAGGACCCAGGGATGATGCCAGAGGGGAGTCACAAGCTCTTCCGTCACTGGAATGTGTCGTTGATCCAGAGTACTGACAAACTGTTGCAGCTTTGCAGCCGGAATCACTTCACCCTTCGATTGTGTAGCCAGCTGTTGCAGTAGTTCAAAATTTGGCTGGATAGAAACAAACTCAATACGATCAGGATCGTGCACCCAACCATCTCGAATGGTTTTCGTTTTAGAGTCGGGGGTCATCACTGTAGCCGAAACATGATAACCGCCTGGGTGGGAGGGCAGATAGACCGACTGATATTCGCCAGCCTTGTCCGCAGTGGGATCGGCAGTCAGCTTGATGTGTTCTTTCTGTGGCGTTGTGATTTCCAGTTCGACTTGATAATCGCTGCGTTTCTGAAATTGAGGATCGCGGACGAATACTTTGATTTTTGTGCCTTCGTTCGCAGTTGGATTTTCATCAACCAATAAGTCAATGGGTTCTAACACATCAGTCGTCATCCACCGTAATAGCTGTCGCCAAGACTTATTGAGTTGTGGGGATGCAGAATCTTCTTTTAATCGCCAGCGCCAGAGGTCACCCACCATCACTGCTGCCACACGTCCCAGGCCATAGCGTTGAGTGGCTATTGCAGGATGAGACTCTTTTGATGAGTTTTTCAATTCTGCAACCAGAGTCGCAGCGGGTTTTGTGTTATCCACACGATTGATCGTTTTGAATGTGGGCATTTCGGCTAGACGTTTGTGTTCTTCTTGCTCATTTTTGTGATGTCGCATCCAGGGTTGAAGCCAACCATCGCGAGTGAGCGAAAATTGGTATTCCGTCTCGATTGTAGATGTTTCACGCTGCGGGAAATATATGGGTAAGAGACGGACCAGATCCGTTTTATGATATCCACCTTTTTGAAATGATTCTTGTCCGCCCAGCATCAGCAGGCCGCCTCCTCGTTCTGAAACAAAACGAGTGATCAACTCCATCTGATCGTGTGAAAAGAACGACGCTTCTAAATCGTCGATAATAATGGTTTCGTATTGAAAGAGTTCTTTTTCTGTTTTCGGGAAGCCGTCTTTTAATTCATTCGGCGATTGCGTATTGACCCGCATGAAAACAGGCTGGTCATAACGTTCGAGATCTGATTCATTTTCTTGATCAAAGCCTCGAAA
>JAJDEK010000136.1 GCA_029259875.1 Planctomycetaceae bacterium | reverse complement strand
TGGCAGGCGGCCTGACAGAAACCGTTTTCAGCGAAGGGATCAATCCATAAGAAGTCAGCAGGCCTTCATGTTGACTGTTTTCAAAATCGGCATCCCCGGAAAATTCAAGTAGAAAAGGACCTATTGAAATCTGGTCGCCTGATTGCAACACTACCCGGCCTTTAACAGGTACGTCATTTACAAAAGTCCCATTGCCACTTCCAAGGTCTTCCAGGAGATATTGCTGGCTGAGATCAACAGAAATGCGTGCATGATGGCGCGAAACCGTATTTGACTTAAGACAGACTTCACAATCAGGATGCCGGCCTAATGTAACCTGCCCTCCCTTGATTTCCAGTCTGGAAGAATTGCCATTATTTTGCAAAAACAGGCTGGCAGACATACAATCGCCATCAGGTTGAGAGTAACGAAAACATCATTATTCAGGAAACACGCCCGAACGTCATTATAGTAATATCGTCATTCTGTGGACGGCCATTAGCATGCCGCCTGACATCTGCCAGTAAAGCTTTTCCTAACTCAGCGGCATTTTTTTCACGATTAGATTTAATAAACTCACGCATACGATTCAATGTATACAACTCACCTGCAGGATTCATTGCTTCATCAACACCATCAGTAAACAGGACTACAATTTCACCTGGTGCCAAGTCGCGATCAACTACTTCGTAAGGAAAACCATCCATCACACCAATTGGCACGCCGATGCTCTCTTCCGGAAATTCATCAAGTGTGCCATCGGGTTTTAAGATCATGGGAGACATATGCCCTGCATTCACCAGAGACAAACGATGATTTTTGGTGTCTAGAATGACAAGTACATACGTCACAAAACGTCCTTCGACTGCACTATCACACATATGATCGTTAATCGCCTCGACAGCGGGACCAACTTCATGCACAAATCGCATCGTATTCTGTACGCAACTTGAGATGCGAGCCATGATCATCGCACCTGGAACCCCCTTACCTGCCACATCTCCGAATGAAAGCCCAATCTTGTCATCAGGCAGTTCAAAAATGTCATAGTAGTCGCCTCCAACAGCCTGTGCAGAATGATATGAAGCAAAAAACTCATAGCCTTCTACAGTAGGAACTGAACTTGGAAGAAGCCCCTGCTGCACGCCGCGAGCAATGTCCATCTCATTATCTTGCTTCTGTTTTTCCATATAGGAAGACATCAGCCTCGCACTTTCATACGAAAGCGCTGCCTGCCCGGCAACGGACATTAAAAGGTCCAAATCTTCTTCCTGGAATTGCTTCACTGGATTCTGAGTATCGATATTAATAATACCAATCGGTTCTTCAGCAAGCCCCATCATGGGAACACACATCATGGAACGAATCGATAAATTTGAAATTGATTCACTGGCATCGAACTGCGAGTCGCTTGCTGCATCAGCCGACAAAATACCAGACTTTTCCTCAAGAACCTTACTAACAATCGTCCGGCTTAATTTGACAGTCGCGTCTTCCTCCTCGCGGCGATGCTTAAATGCACGGGGAACCATTTCACCATTTGATTCCTCTTTGAGCAAAATGCAACCACGGTCCGCCGCAGGAAATATATTGAAAAGTGTCGTCAGGATTTGAGGTAACAGTTTTTCAAGATCAACTGTTCCCGCAAGACTACGGCTGATTTCAATCATTGCTTTCAATTTGGACTCAGGGCGTACATCAAGACCACCAAAGCCGCCCACTCCGGAAACAGCCCCCATGATGGTTGCTGCACCGTCGTCTTCATCAGATGAAAATCCGATATCAAAACCAGCTTCGAGCACAGATCCAACCGATGACTGCTTCGATTCATCTCCCTGATCAGTCTCGAATCGAAAAAGAATCGGACCGACTTTCAGACGATCTTCATGTGCTAATTGAGTTCGACCCTCAATTTTTTTGCCGTTGACAAAGGTTCCGTTTCCACTTCCCAAGTCTTCTACAAAAAACTGAGTTCCCTCCCCCACCACTTGTGCATGACGGCGAGAAACCATATTCGAATCGAGCTGGATCTGGCATTCTGGGTGCCTGCCTAGCACTGTTTCCTCTCCGGAAAGCGAATAAGATACTGCTTTACCGGCTTGCAGCATGACCAGGGTAGCCATATACAAAAACCTTATTAGAATTTGTGAAAGATATGATTAAAACGGGATATGAATGATATTTTATAGTGCTAAAGTTCCAGATGCAATCGCTTCAGAAACTCAAGTCCGCTACATTAACAACCGAAAATTGTTTCAACATTTCCCCGCAGAACCAGTTTACCGAGTTCAACAGCACGCTGTTCAGACCAATTTCGACTAATTACGAAATCAGAGGCTAAAACATTCGATAATACACGACGATACATGCGAAATTTAGGTAAT
Source organism: Planctomycetaceae bacterium (assembly GCA_029259875.1). GTDB lineage: Bacteria > Planctomycetota > Planctomycetia > Planctomycetales > Planctomycetaceae > Gimesia. The sequence goes on along the minus strand of JAJDEK010000136.1, from coordinate 1,264 downwards.
GCAAATTCCAATTTGTACATATCACTGTAATAGCCAATTAGTTTTGTTTTCGGCACCGCTTCCAAACGACTTTTACAATCGAAGGTAATAAAGGCAGGCGTATTCGAGTACCACCAATGACCATTGATGACAACATTCGGAAAGATCCAGCTATAGCTGACCAGCTCCTGATTGCTGGTACTTGTTAACACAGAAACAGGGAACGTTACTTTAGGAAACGCATTGAACAGTTCCTTATATTGAATCAGCGATGTGCGTTTGTCATATAAATCCTGTCCCTGATAAACTCCCGCTTCATAAACCCGTCGATTGACGCCAATCATCAGATCAAACGGCAATTGATATTCCGCACAATATTCTGCCAGTGTCCAAAACACGAATTGACTGATTTGCTTAGACTCGTCAGAAGTTAAATCATCACCTGCAAAAAGTGATCTCACGGCAGAATCAACTTGATCAGCAGTCACTGAAACGGGAGAAAAGTCTGGAGGTATCGAAATCGCACAGGCCCGCGCTCCATTTGAAGTGAAATGTTCAAACAGTTCGCCAATGGCTTCGCGCAATGTGTTAGCACACCCAACATCCACCTGAGTCGCTTTCCCAAGACGTTCCCGCGTTTCACTTTTTGTGAGATGAAAGACGAGATCGTCAGTTCGCAGACAGGGAATGTAAAGTTTCGTATCAAAACCTTCCAGAGGATCATCGAAGTCATTCGTTAAAAAAACGCGTTCGAGTCCACTCTGTTTCAAAACCTGCTGCTCCCAGTCTGGTTGCGCCATTTTCTGAGCAGCCGTGTCATAGAGTTTCTCCCAATTAGATTCTGTAATGGCCTCGTCTTTGAAGTCAAAAAACTCGCTGCAGATATCCAGTAACCAACTGAGTTGTATCGTATTGTCCAGGTCACCCAACTGAGTAACCAGCCGCCCGACTTTTTCTTTGGGATCAATTCCAGGCTCTTCGATTAACTCTTTAGCAAGTCCAGCAGAGTGTGCTAACTCAGTGTAGTAATGATACCCCATGATATCTGCTAATGTCGTTGAAGCGGCAGAGTGAGGATTAATATGCGTATGAGGGTCAATTAGAACAAGACTCTCTAATTCATCGAATATACGTTTACTTAACTGTTCAGACATGATGAGATGGTTCCTGCTAATTTCAGACAATAATCAAGTATGTCAGCGAATATAATCGGTCAGCCGGAACAGTGCAATCAGGTGGTGAACCCCAATGTATTTCAGCAATTAAAATGCACAAAAAAGCGACT
>JAJDEK010000135.1 GCA_029259875.1 Planctomycetaceae bacterium | reverse complement strand
TTTTAACATTTCAACAGGTACATACTTTTCTCCCTGATGAAGGGGGCGATCCTGCCCTGATCGAGTATATTGTACTGGGGCTGGAAGAACGTGGACTTGATCTCATCGATGATCCCAATGTTGACATTGATGATGAGGAAGTACCTGCCGTTGCGGAAACTACTACTACCGAATCTGACGTTGCCCCTGATGCAAGCGATGAGTCTGATGGAGCATCAACGTCAATTGTCGAACCTGAAACGTCCCTTTCTTCTCGTGATCCGATTCGCATGTATCTCAGCCAGATGGGGAATATCCCTTTGCTGAGTCGTTCACGCGAAATCTTCCTCGCAAAAAAGATCGAGATTACCCGCAAACGGTTCCGACGCACTGTTCTCGAATCCGATTTTGCTCTTAAAATCGCAATCGACACGCTGGAGAAGGTCTACGCAGGCGAGCTTCCTTTTGAGAGAACCTTAAGAACCTCTGATACGGAAGATGCAACTAAAGACCAGATCATGGGTAGAATGCCATTTAATCTTGCTACCCTGAAGGCTTTACTCGAGAAAAGTTATAATGACTTTGAGCTGTTAAACTCAGGTGAGCTTACTAAGCCGGAACGACGCGAAGTACAAAAACGAATGATGATGCGTCGTCAGAAAATGGCAACACTTTGCGAAGAACTCTGTCTGCGTACCCAACGTCTGCAACCGGTGCTCAAACGAATTCATCAAATTGCGGGACGGTTACGAGAAGTTCAAGAACAGCTAGATGACTATAAACAATTACGGCACAAGTCTACCGATACACGGCTTCTTGAACGTGAAATAGCGGAACTAACCGGAATGGTCGTTGAGTCATCTGAAGATTTTCAGATACGTTCCCGTGAAATCAAACGTCGTTTTGATGACTGGACGGAAGCCAAACAACAGCTTTCAGGTGGAAACCTGCGTTTGGTTGTTTCCATTGCCAAAAAGTATCGCAACCGTGGCTTAAGCTTCCTGGACTTGATTCAGGAAGGGAACGCTGGTTTGATGCGTGGCGTAGAAAAATATGAGTATCGTCGCGGTTACAAGTTCTCGACTTACGCCACATGGTGGATTCGTCAGGCGATTACACGTGCTGTTGCCGATCATGCCAGAACGATTCGAATTCCCGTCCACATGTTCCAGAGTATTTCCACCCTGAAAGCACGAAGTGAACAGATCCGTCAGGAAACCGGACGTGAACCAACGATGGAAGAACTCGCTGATTCTGTCGGTCTGGGAGTTGAAGAAACCGAACGGATCATGAAGACCTGGAAGCATCCCATTAGCCTGGATACTCCTGTGGGAGAAAGCGAAGACAGTAGTTTTGGCGATTTTCTGGAAGATGGTCACGAATCCTCTCCTGCTGATGCAGCCATGCGTGAGATGTTGAAGGACAAAATCGAGCATGTTCTGAAGAGCCTTACTTACCGCGAACGCGAAATTATCCGCCTGCGTTATGGTTTAGGCGATGGTTATAGCTATACTTTGGAAGAAACGGGCCGTATCTTCAAAGTGACTCGCGAGCGTATTCGTCAGATCGAATCAAAAGCTCTGCGTAAATTACAGCATCAAACCCGAAGTGCCCATCTCAGAGGGTTTGTCGATGCGATTTTCCCGAATAAGGAAGATGAAGAGAACGAAGTGGAAGAAGGAGCTGAGTCTGAACAGGAATCACCAACCATGGCTGGTGTTGCTGAATAAACTCGACTCTATTAACACATAAATGTTGATACTCAAGGCGGTTTGCTGTTTTCACGAACAACAAGCCGCCTTTGGCTTTTCTATTTTGTGCAATTCGAATAGTTTATACGCTAATAGAAATTACCCCAAATCACAGAAGCAGATTGAAGCTTCAATCTATCAAGATTTTATTATATTTACGGAGTACAAGAGAATGGGTCTTTTTGAAGGCAAAAAAGGTTTGGTTTTTGGTATCGCCAATGACCACTCAATTGCATGGGCCATTACAGAACAGCTTTACGCGGAAGGAGCTGAGATGGCTTTCACTCACCTTCCCGATAAAGATCCCGAGCGTCCGCGCATGGAACGGCGTTTGAGAAAACTCGTTGAGCCCAAGGGGGCCAAGATCATGATCCCCTGTGAGGTCACGAAAGACGAAGACATCGATAAAGTATTCGAAATCGTAAAAGAAGAATACGGCGAGATCGATTTCTTACTGCATTCGATCGCGTATGCTCCGATGGATGACCTCAAAGGGCCTGTTACTAACGTGAGTCGAGATGGGTTCAAACTCTCCATGGAAATCAGCGTTTATAGTTTGATGACGATTGCGAACCGTGCACAACACATTCTTAAACCAGGTGGAAGTATTCTGACGCTCAGTTACCTGGGAGGTGAAAAAGTGATCCCCGGTTATAACGTCATGGGGATCTGCAAATCGGCATTAGAGAGTTCTGTCAAGTACATGGCGAATGAATTAGGTCCGCAAGGCATTCGTATTAATAGTTTGAGTGCGGGACCTCTCAAAACGCTCAGCTCATCTGCCGTTGGTGAATTCGACATGATGATGAAATTGTATCAATCCATGTCACCACTTCGCAAAAATATTACGCCGGAAGATGTTGGTAAATCTGGTATGTATCTGTTGAGCGATCTGTCGAGTGGTGTTACCGGGGAAAATCACCATGTCGATTCCGGATACCACGTCATGGCTGCGCCTCCCATTGAATTGCAGAAAGAACAAGGATAATTTGATCGGCACTAGTGATCAGTAAAACCATTTCAAGCCATCTGTTGAACACAACCGTTACAACAGGTGGCTTTTTTTCTGCGCAAATCGCGTTAAGCACTCAGTAAGCAGAGATAAAATCTTGAGCAGATTTGATCTCTTCCGGATATTTTCCGTGTTTTACGTCTACGATTTCATTAAATTGAACGTTCTCCCTACAACTCCCTTTTTGCTAACGATTGCGATATCAAGGAAAAATCTGCTGGATTCCCAGGTTTTCGTGATCCAATCAGCCAAAATTACGTTCTTTAACCTGTGAGATGTGTTTTACGACTCATACTCAAGTAACCATACTCGTTGAATTGTTTCAATATCGAGCCTCAGAAATCAAAAACGCTTTGCAGCTTCTAGGATCAGTCAATCTTCTATCTCTCCTTAGAATGGGAGCGTTCAGTGGATGAATTTATTCGAATCTGTTTTGAATGGCCAACATTACCAGCATCGATTTTGTTGGTAATTTGTCTGTTGTATTGGTTGAGCGTGATTTTAGGACTGATGGATATTGACTTGTTCGATTTCGATCTGGATTTTGATGTCAGTACAGAAGGGCCTTCTTTTCTCGACTTCGGATTTATTGGACTGAAATTTCTGAATTTGGGCGAAGTGCCTGTGATGCTCTGGTTGAGTGGCTTTTCAATTAGTATGTGGATGTTGTCCATAAATTTTGATTCGAAAATTGCGGTTACTTCGTTTCTGGATTATCTGCCGATCGCTGCACGAAATATTGGAATCAGTCTGGTAATAGTGAAACTGCTGACACAGCCATTGAGAGGGATGTTTAAGTATAAACCACCGAATGAAGTGGCGACTTTGTTGGGTAAAACCTGCCGTGTGACCAGCACTTCTGTGACAGATCGATTCGGGCAGGCAGAACTGGAAGCGGAAGGAGCCCCGCTCAAACTACATATTCGCTCTGAAGACAAAACGATCCAGAAAGGTGATCTGGTTCAACTAACAGATTTTAACATAGAACAACAGGTTTTTTACGTCGTAAAAATTTACCAGGAGTCTTAATACCATGTCCATGTTGACATTTCCATTTTCCACTTCCTACTTGTTAGGAATTGATTTATTTACCTGGTCCTTAGGTACATCATTGATCTGGGCTGTGACCGCGATTATCGGAGCAGCAGTCGCCTTATCTCGTTTTTATCGAAAAGTCGGCCCCGAAGAAGCCTTAGTGATCACGGGGATGGGAGGTTTGAAGGTTGCCACGGGTAGAGGGATTATTGTCATTCCCATTCTGCATCGAGCTGATCAAATGGACTTGTCAGTCAAACGTATTGAAATTGCCCGTAAAGGGGAAGTCGGTCTGATTTGTCGAGATAATATTCGTGCAGACATTGAAGTAGCCTTTTTTGTGCGTGTCAATAATACTGCTGGCGACATTCGGAATGTGGCTCAGTCACTGGGGTGTCGCCGGGCTTCAAGTCGCGAAGCATTGATTGAGTT
>JAJDEK010000134.1 GCA_029259875.1 Planctomycetaceae bacterium | reverse complement strand
GAGGACAATGCCGCGCGCATAAAGTGGAGTCACAATTTTTCTTGCAGGAGCATAAGCCACTGGAACTCCCAATTCCGGAGTCACATCTGCGTTGAACGTAATTATTTTCAGTTCGCCAGCCAGCAGTTTATGATTGAATCCAAGCAAATGACTGCTACAAGATAGAATCAATACTTGAAGAAAAAAATACCGACGGAATGTACTGATAAGCATGCGATTCACTGTCCTTAAGGCCGATTTGCAAAAAACGTTATATGTGTGATTCAGAGTAGGAACAGTTTAACTTAAGCGGGTTTCGTATCTGAAGCAAGTGAAAACTCTGAGGTCAATTTCATCTATTATATTTATATCTCACGACAGCTGTGAATCAACGAATCAAAAAAAACAGGGTGAAAGCACGTCATTACCGATGACCTTCACCCTGTCGAGGTTCATTAAATGGATCTATCGCTAAGTAGGCCTAACTTAAATTCAGATTTACGAAAGCACTTTTTAAGTTACTTGATCATCTAAACATAAGCTACTAAACTTTCGCGATGCGCGATTTAGAATTCTCCAATCACAGTTCCATCGCTGATATCTGCGAGCGCTGTCAGGATTGTAAACTCAATATTTTCTGATAGAAATCGGACCGATCCGTCCCCCAGCAGAGCATGAACTCCACCAGTATGAGCAGACGTAAGTAGTGTATGCTTACGGAAACCATTATTCATTCCTGTCTGAGCGACTCCTGAATAATTGATAGGATAGCGAATGGATGTGACATTCAACGTCCATTGATTGGCTTCAGGTCGGCCTGAAGCCCAGGCTCCACCACTCCAGTTACTGGCACGATAGTCGTGCTTGGCTCCGGTATTGTCAAAAAAATAATCGCTTTGTTCGCTGACAACCATTGTATTAGTAGTTCCATCGGTAACGTCTCTCATACGAGTTGATCGTCCTTTACCTCCCGACTTAACGATCATGCCATTATAAACAGTATTTCCATAACTGCTGACAGCGGCATCATTAGGAGTTTCTACTGTAGTTGCAGACCCGCCAGTGAAGTAAGAACCATTAATGCCAACATAGTTTGTCATCTGGTATGTACGGCTACCGTTAGCTACAGTTGATTGAGACCGGGTTGGAGGCATAGGACTGGAAGGGCAATTTAGCATCGCCACTCGTAATTCATCGACAAGATCGGCATTGGGATTATTTGCATATTGCATGGTCCAATCAGCTCCATTGAACGTAATTTGGTTATAAGCAGGCGCCTGATCAATATAGGGCAAAATGCGTACAAGCCAGGAAGGCCCAGAGTTTGTCACATTAGTTCCTCCAGCAGATGCATTGTGAGGAAACATGCGAAATGTATCGTGGTAATTATGCAGAGCGATACCAATTTGTTTCAGATTATTTTTACACTGCGAACGTCTGGCTGCTTCACGAGCCTGTTGCACCGCCGGTAATAATAATGCAATTAATATGGCAATAATGGCAATGACAACCAGTAACTCGATGAGCGTAAATCCCACTCTATTAGAAGTCTTGTTTCTCATGATTCTTTCCCAAAGATATTTACGATATAAGGCCTTAAAAATAGTCAACATAAAGAACAATTAATTTTGATGATGACTCATCGTTCAGATTCAATAAGCACTCTCAAATCATCTACATACTTTCCATAAGTCATAAATTTGTAGGTGATCACTTTTCGATCATCAGACAGTGATATAATGTCGATATGTTGTCTCTTTGCTTTTTCTGTTTTATTCGAACTATGGAATGTTAATCGGCTTGGGCTATCAACTATCAAAGAGCTGAAAAGAGAGCTTGTTTTGAGCAACTGTTCGTTCGAAGTCAGAATTCCAATCACAGGCCGATTGAAATGGATCTTGCCCTGAACTGTCACCATGTTTTGAGGGTGGCCAACCGGGTTAAAGTAGATGCGGAAACTATCGACGCGTGTTCCATCGGGGATTGTGTCACGATTTCGACTAATTTCTCGTTCATTCTGATAAGTACCAGGACGACTGATCGCTGCTTGAACATCAGATTCCAGCAGGATATTCTTTTTTTCCGGAAATATAAATACTTTATGATCGTCTTCATATTGGTCAAAGAGCCCAGCTGCTACTGCATCGGGAATGTTCTCTTGAAGAATATTATTCTCAGAAAAATCAGAGATTGCATAATCACGCGTAATGATCTGCAGGAAATCAATGCTGGAAAAAATTGAATCGTTAATTTCCTTTGCGGTAAATTCAAATTCAGCAGCTTGATTTGCGAACAGAAATTTTGAAAAGAATTCTGTGCCCTCTGCATCAAAAATTGATATATTCACTTTACCACGAAATACTTGTACTTCCGTTTTTTTCTCTGGTGTCACCGTCACAGAAAAAGTAGTGCCGAGATCGACCACTTTTCCAGAAGGAGTTTCCACACTAAATCCGATGGCTTTCTTTGTGACATCGGCGATCAGTTTTCCGAGAGAAAGTGAGATGTTGTCTTCTTCAATACGAAAGCTTGATGGACCATGAAAAATTAAAGTCGTCCCTGATTTCAAACGAACTTCGACTTCACCCTCCAACATCGAGAGCAAATCTTTGTCTCTAAGAAACGTCTTAACGGGTCTATCTATTTCATCCTGCCATTTGACATCTTCGCTTCTCTCAATTCTTGCAATATAGGGATATTGAAACAATTCAGAGTCATCCTGGACTTCAGGTTGAGCAAACTGAAGTAGTCCAAATACACATATACAAATCAAGATCGCAATACCAATGATTGAAAAGTAAGTCATCGTTTCGAGAGCCCTGAAGCGTTTCTTAGAATAGAGAGGCTTACTTTTGGCAGATGTTTCGTAATCGAGACCATGGTTGAAATGTAAAGTGATATGTGATTGCATTACCGCGTATTGAGTGTAAAACCGGCGAGCTGAGGGATCGGTCTGTAGTCGCAGTTGTAATTTGTTGCAATCGGCATCACTTAGATGATCATCAAAAAACATTGAGACCAGATGTGGAAGATCATCTTCATCTTTTGAAGTATGCAGATTTTTAAAATTGCTACTGATCACAATATTTATCCTCAGAGGTTGTTTTCTGCTAACCGTTTTTGGATGCAGTCGAATAGTTGTAACCGTACGCGGGAAAGTAACATTACAATTGCTTTTCCCGAGCGATTCCAAGTCTTGGCTACATCATTGATCGAGAGCGATTTTTGGTATCGTTGAACAAGCAGTTTTTGTTTTTCCTGAGGCAGTTTTTCGATGCAAAGTCTTAAGGCAGACAGCCGTTCGTCATAACGGTCAATGGCTTCGATGGCTTCTTCAGAAATGTGTTCAAGGAGCTCAATGTCAAAATGAAAGCGACTACGTCCTTTGTTTCTCCAATAGGATTGAATTTCGAAGTAAGCAATTCTTCGTGCCCAGGCGAGGAAGTTTGTTCCCTCGTTATACTTATCAACTTTTTTCAAAATGCATTGATTAACATCCTGCAATACATCCCGCGCGTCATCAATATTTCCGATCATTGTGAGAATGTAAGCGAAAAGGCGGTCTTGGTATTGTGTTAGATCGCGGAGAAATTCATTGCTGAGAACATGTTTTGTCATGGTATTAATAGAGTGCTCTGAATTAATGTGCATGTGAATGTTATGAGTTCCGATAAGCCTCCATTGACTTGACTCCAGTAATATCCAAAGCACCACGCTCTTTTTTTCAGATTTGATATTTTTTCATAAAATGTTGTACGTAAAGATAGTTTGTCTCGGTTTTCTGAATTAAATGTTTTTGTTATTTTGACTCTTCACGCTCATACTTCTGCTTTTGTTGAGTATGAAATCTCCAGATTTACGAGCTTAAACTTCTCTCTTTGGTGGGGGGCCATTGGATCAATTCTTTAGAATTAGATCAGAGCTCGTAAGAGAATATGAAGTCAGAGTCTTTTAAGAGTGATTCATGTGTTATAGAAGCTTTACTTGAATAGATCATTCAGAGCACAAAACAAACTTGTATTCCAATACACACGCTTATCAAACAGTTTGAACCGTTGATAAATAGTTTATTGGCCGTTGTTTAAGCAAAATCACTTGGACTTTCTTAAGGCCGGACCTTACACCAAGAATATTTCTTTCTTGCTTGGAGTACAAAACTCTCATTTGACAACACAAGTCTTTGTTTAAGTCGTTTGAGAACCGACTCTCAAACGTCTTCGTTATTGCAGATAAAAGCGGACTTCGGTACGAAACAGAATCTCAGAAATTTTCATTTTTTTCGCAATTTCCCCAGTCTCGCTTACGTCCAATCTTTCAGTCAATGAACGAAAAAAACTATACTGGATTCTATAAACTCTGAATTTAACGCTTTTTACGCGATTACCCTGTTTGCTATCTATTCTCAACCAGATAACAGGGCACTGAAGAATGTACAAAAGGTGGGTAGTATGCGATATCTAAGATTGACACCTCGTTTTTTCCTTTTTTTGTTCGTGACCTATACCTTATTTGGATTACCCGAATTCACGTTTGCTCAGCCACCAGTTGATGCGAGCAAACCTGCTGTAGATCAGAAGGAT
>JAJDEK010000133.1 GCA_029259875.1 Planctomycetaceae bacterium | reverse complement strand
GAAGTAATTGAAAGCGGGCTAGAAGCAACAGCAATCGGTGGCACAATGATTCTTGTCGGTTCCGTGTATCCGGCACGACCGGTTCAATTTTCTGCAGAAAGTATTGTCCGCAGATTAATCAGACTGGAAGGGATCCATAATTATGTCGATCTGGATCTGGCAAATGCATTGAATTTTCTTGAGCGATATCAGAATACTTATCCGTTTCATCGACTTTGCGAACAGACATTTTCTCTGGATGAAATTTCTGCTGCCTTTGCGGAGTCTGCAAATCGACGCTCTTATCGCGTTGCTGTTCTGCCAAATCTGAAAACTTGATCTAAAAATCAATTTCGGCAGACTCACCTAGATTGATTCCACCACCAGGGTTTGCGAATCTATGATAACGATTGGCGGGTCGCTGAGGTCCTCTATTTTGTGCAATTCGTTTGGGTTGGGGACGAACTTGAGGACTCACACTCCGCTCCCTTTTCTGATCCAGTGAAGTACGCGATAACCGCTTCGATTCGGGAACAAAAGCTGCCGTAGAACGATGCTCATGATTCGTTGCACTGCGACCTTCGAATGGAACTCTCGATTTAATGGGGAGTGGACGAGACTTGCGTGAAGCTTGATCCATTGGCTCACCCAAGCTTGCCAACGCTGTTTCTTCGCTCAGTGATACAGCAGGCTCTTCTTCGTTCTCATCAGGACTCTGTGATCGAATCACAAGATTTTTGTCTTCGGTTGCTGGTTTCCGTTCGTTGGTTGCCAGTTGTTGGCCAGCAGGAAGATTCAAAGAAGGGCTGCCAGCAATGATCCACTTACCCCAGTGCTGTTCCAGTTGCTCGACATTTTTGAATTTATATTGCTTTGCAATGGCTTCATCCCAGCCATTTTTATGAGCGTCTTCCAGAAACATTAAATAGCGTTTTTTGCCACCAGCTTGCAGCAGGAAATCTGCGAGTGAATATCCCTCAGCATAGAGCGTGAGAACTTGTTGCATTTCTGATGGATATTCTTTCATCGAAAGCAAACGTCTGAGAGGAATGCGTTGGTTCGTTCCCATCACTTGTCGGTTTAATAATCTTTGACGCTTTTTCTCTGATTCGTGTTCCACGATGGTAGCAGCCCCTTCATCAGCCCAGCGTGGAAGCGGACGACGAAAGTGGCAAGCAAAAATTGTATGATTGACTTCATGAGGTAAGACGGAATCCAGAATTCGCTCCAAAGTCCCCTGAATCTGCATATCCCAGCCAAACACTTGGCCACGATCGAAAGAAAATGTCGTTGCCCCTCCTGCACCGTAGTTACCAACTTTGACTTTGATAGGACAAGGGGCATACCATTTAGGTAGTTCATGACCTAGCCAGGTAATTGCCAGTTCTTTGCGATAGATTTCAGCGGCATCACCAATCTGTTTGGCGATCTCTGGTGTTGGTGCATGTGTGACAAAATTAGGGGTTTTGTAAGAGGCTCCCATCGAAATGAATGAAGCCAATAGCAAAATAAGACAGCGACAAAGTTGAGCTTCCATGCCCTCTTGTTCCTTATTGATGCAGCCAAAAATGCGGGTCTCGGCTGACAAACTCTTAATTGATTATTACGGGATAGTTTTGGGTCGATCACTCGAAATGGGATATTGAGATTTGATCGTTGGATGAACCTGTGGTTCTAGTTACCTGAAACCATCGTCAGTGAATCCGATTCAGACGAAAGGGGTTGGTGACAGGTAATCTTCTTTTAATGCAAACATGAGACCAATGCTTCGAGAAAACAGATTTTGATCTTCTGAAGGCGCTCACGCACACAACTTAAGTCATATTTATTTAATCACTTATCGCACATTATTGAAAATTTTACTCTGCTTGCGGCTAGATGAACAAATCAAAAATATGTTGTAGAATTTGCAATCGATCTCAGATCGCGCACAGAAATGCAATTTTTACAATTTGATGCGTGGCGAACATAAAATTTCAAAATCGGATGCGGGCGAAGCCCCATCCTAGTAAGAAACCAACCAGCATGAGGATACCTAATTCAGTAATCCGCTGGGTTTGACTTTGGGTTGAGTTGAAGAATGCCTGAAAAGCAAAACCCAGTACCATCATTAATCCCGCACCATACTTACCAAAATGAACCCGAATTTCACCAGGAGTTGCTTCGGACTCAACCGATTCACTTGGAGGCTGGATAGACTCTTTACTTTCAGAGTCATTCGAACTCAACTTGTTATCCTTCACAAGATTCAAGCCTCAATTTCAAGTGTATGTAGCTCATCTACAATCATCCGAACCAGCTGTTCCAAGTTTGCACCTGTGGCGGATGAAATCTGCATTATCGAGTGACCTAGTTCCTCTTCTAATAATTCCGCAACCGGTGCTGCATCGGGAAGCTCACATTTGGTGACTACGACAATTTCCGGACGTTCCATAAGAGTAGGATCATAGAGCCGCATTTCTTCCCGAATCTGGCGGTAATTCTGAATCGGATCGGTTTGGTCCATGGGTGCAGGTTCGACCAAATGCACAAGCACCCGTGTCCGCTCAACGTGCCGCAGAAATTCATGCCCGAGCCCGACTCCCGCATGAGCGCCTTCAATCAATCCAGGAATATCAGCCACTACAAATTGATGGGCAAAACCGACGCGTACAAGCCCTAAATTAGGATACTTTGTCGTAAATGGATAGGCGGCAATTTCAGGATGTGCTTTGGAAAGCCGGCTTAATAGAGTGGATTTACCAGCATTTGGTTTTCCCACTAGTCCGACATCGGCGATTAATTTTAATTCGAGTGAAATGTCGCGATGCTCTCCTGGCTTCCCTGCCTCAAACTCACGCGGCGCCTGATGAGTGGCGGTCGCAAAATGACGATTTCCACGACCTCCATGCCCGCCTTT
>JAJDEK010000132.1 GCA_029259875.1 Planctomycetaceae bacterium | reverse complement strand
TTTTTGTATTTCTTTGGTCGATATATTCTGTCGAGTGTTAGATTATTTACAGCGAGGCTTTGTTATCTTCACTTTGTAGCAAATCGCCGTTGGATTTGTCTGTATAAGTACGAATACGCGAAATGTTAGATGTCTTTTCAGGAATACCAGAGCCATCATCCTTAGTTGCGTAGCCTCCCTCCCTTTCTGCAATCTCTTCGAGTCGCGGTTTGAGATCTTCTTCAATGAATTTGAGGTCCTCAGCAGTTAATCCCTGGTCCCCGTGTTCACGGCGAACAACGATCACGATACTACTGGCGAGTAGATCGTCAGGAAAGGCGCGTTTGAACAACTTTTCTCCCAAGAGACTGGGAGAGTCTCCGGGCAGAAATGCGAATTCTCCATTTTGTACTACTGTTGACCATTCGGGTGCGGCATACGAGATTCCTACTAATGCCAAAACCCAGCAAGTAAGAAAGATTTGCCAATAACGGACAACAGTGTTGCCTAAAACTCGGAACATAAAGATTGCTAACAAAGATCTTGTGAAGAGACGTAAAATCCACGCGTGAAGATACTAACTGTTCCCGCAGCATTTCTTGAAACCGGAGCAAAACGCGTGAGGTATCTATAATAACTGCAGGTCTTCAAGCCGTAATCTTCACACATTCCAGTGGACTATTTCAAGTCTAGGGGCATCTGATTTGTAATGTGAGCCTGAAATGTGTGTTTATGTTCATTTTTTGTTACCAGCAGGAAGAATTGATTTTGTATCTTTCTCCAAATTTGTCATAATAAGCGTCTAATCTGAAATCAACTCATTTCAAATATTCAATGATTGCTTTAAGTAAGTGAAAAGGATCTTCGTATGTTTCGCATCCCTCGCTGTTTCTCAGGTTTATGCTCACTAGCACTAATATCTGTGATCTTGCTTTCGTCTGCCACAGCTTCTGCTGAAAGTAAAACGATTGCTCGTTGCGGTGAGGGTTGGTTGGAGAAGGTTGATGGATACTTGGTGCTCCATCTCAAAGGCACTCATTATGAAATGGGATATCAACAGGGCGTCCTTCTGAAAGAGAGTATTCGAAAGAATATGTATACCCTTTTAAATGAAAAAGGGGATACGACACTCGTTGATTTGGGGCTTGTGAAGTTAAAACCCCGGCAAGCGATTGAAACCATCGTTCAGATTCAAAAACCCTACATTCCCCAAAAGTACGTGGATGAAATGAAAGGTTTGTCAGCAGGGGCAGAGATTGCCTACGAAGATGTGCGGGCCACGAATTTTATTCCGGAGATGTTTCATTGTAGCGGCTTTTCGATTGCGAACTCTGCCACCAAAGATGGAACGCTATATCACGGTCGCGTCTTGGATTATGCCTGTGATTGGGGCTTACAGGATCATGCGGTCTTAGTCGTGGCAGAACCAAAGGGCGGCATTCCGTTTGTGAACGTTTCTTACGCCGGATTCATTGGATCTGTGACAGGTATGAACATGAAATCTATTTCCATCGGCGAAATGGGAGGACGTGGTTTAGGGCATTGGTCTGGCGTGCCCATGGCGTTTCTAGTACGTGAAGTTTTGGAAACAGCCAAAGATCTTGACGAAGCGATTGCTGTCTTTCGCGATAACTATCGTACTTGTGAATATTATTATGTGATCGCCGATGGCAAAACCAATCGGTCGGTTGGTATGGCGACTTCCTGGGAGAAGATGGAATTGATTCAGCCTGGCGAATCTCATCCACTGCTACCAAATGCAGTGAAGGATGCCGCCTTACTCTCAGCCGGTGATCGCTATCAGGAACTTTCCAAAAGGGTCAAACAAGGGCATGGCTCGTTCACCGCCGAATCGGCCATCAAGCTGATGAGCCGTCCTGTAGCAATGAAATCGAATTTACATAATGTCTTATTCGAGCCAAAATCAACAAAATTATGGGTCGCCAATGCGAGCAGTGATGGCACTCCTGCTGCGAACCAGAAATATCATGGGTTTCAACTATCTGAGTTATTGAAGCGAAAACCAGATGCAAATGCTCCCGTTTATCCCATGCCAGCCAGTCAGGCTGTTACGCAAAAAACAAAATAGCCGGATGGACACCACTTGTTGTTTGCGTTTGAAACAACGGTGAATATTTTTCAAATTTGGCTTTGAAGCAATTCTAACCATGCCTGAGGTAGGTAGTCGGGAAGATCAGAGGCAATCAGGGCAGGTTGCGATAGTTTTTGTGCGGCGAGATCACCCGCTCGTCCATGTAAATGTGCAGCCAGTTGTGCGGCCTCAAAGGCGCCCATTCCTTGACCGGCCAGTGAAGTGATTAATCCGGTGAGCACATCACCACTTCCGCCAGTAGCCAAGCCACTGTTACCTGTTGTGTTGACAGCGATTCGAGTGCCATCTGTAATAATGGTATGCGCCCCTTTGAGCAACAACACAACTTGGTGTTGTTTTGCAAACGAAATGGAAAGCTCCTCTCGCTTTTGAGCGACTTTAGCGGTTGACTGATTGGTCAAACGTGAAAACTCACCAGGATGAGGAGTCAGAATCCGGGGCCCCGCCGCTTTCGGCAATGGTTTGTTTGAAGCGGCGATGGCATTTAGGGCATCCGCATCAAGAATCAATGTCTGTTTGAGTTCTGTATAAAGCTTGAGTGTTACTTCCTGGATCCATGAGTGTTGTCCACAACCAGGCCCGATGGCGACGGAGTCAAAATCATGAATCTGGTTGAATAAATGTGTTTTGGATTCTTCAGATAAATTGCCTTGTTGATCGATTTGCAACGGAATGGTCAAATAGCAGGGATTTACAGTGGAGACAATGGATTGGATCGATTCAGGAATTGCCAAAAAAACCAGCCCTGATCCACCACGTAATGCCCCCATACCAGAGAGGCAAGCGGCCCCGCTCATGCCGGGACTGCCGGCGATCACCAGAACTTTTCCGAACGTTCCCTTATGAGAGTTTTCCGGACGTTGTGGCGGTGAAGGTAGATCCGAAATTCGCTGAATATTCATCGCAAAAAACTTCTTTCAAATTCAAACAACGTCACTAAAATGGGGTATCGTTTTTGGTAGTGAGCGGGAGATTTCAACTGATTCTGGATTCAGTATAACGTGTTTTTTCATTGTACTTTGTCGGGCATGAGATTTTCCAGAGCTAGCATGGGTTGAATGGGTTGACTGGGGTGGAGGGAATGGTTGGAAGTTCGACTTATCATACTGAATCGGTGGCGAATAAGACTCCCAGTTTTTGGGTAGTTAAGTATACTTTGAGTCTCTTTTTTGAATGAAGCGTTTTTTCTATGATACGCTGAGAAATCGCTTCTGCGCGATCAACCTGGTAGTGAGAATGGAACCACAATCAGCCACAGAAAGATTCTGTGGAATGACAGAACTACATAAATTGTAATGGATTGGATGAATTATTAATGTCTACAAAAAAAACTGTTTATGAGAAATTATGTGAACTGGCCGGGAATCTCTGGTGGAGTTGGCAGCCTGATATTACGCAGATTTTTCATCTGATTGATCCGGAGAAATGGTCTGATCTGAACCATAATCCGGTCTTATTATTGAAAGAGTATTCGCCAGAACAACTGGAAGACAAACTCAGTAATCTCAGTTTGCATTCCCGCGTGAATGTTGCCTATCGTCGCTGGCAAGAATACATGGAGCGATCAGATACGTGGGGATCAACGAATGCCACAATTCTGGGGCACCGTTGTGCCGCTTATTTCTCAGCTGAGTTTGGTATTCATGAATCATTACACATTTATTCCGGCGGTTTAGGTGTGCTTGCGGGTGATCATTTGAAAAGTGCATCTGACCTCGGTTTGCCTTTGGTGGCTGTTGGTTTGTTTTATGGAGAAGGGTACTTCTCACAGCATATCGATAAAGAGGGCTGGCAACAGGAATCTTATACGGAAGCTAAAACGAGTCACTTGCCAATTTTACCAGCTTTCACGCCAGATGGGAAACCGGTTGTAATTTCGGTTGTGACTCGTACGGGTGAAATCTTTGCTAAGGTTTGGCGGATAGATGTCGGACGCGTTGCCCTTTATTTACTCGACACCGACATTCCTGAAAATAGTGAAGAAGATCAGCACTTGACCGCACGGTTGTATGGCGGCGATCAGCGCACGCGTATTCGTCAGGAGATCATGCTGGGAATCGGTGGTGTGAAGGCTTTGGAGGCAATCGGAATTGAGCCAAGCGTCATACACATGAATGAAGGTCACTCTGCATTTGCTCCCTTAGAACGTGTGCGCAACCGAATGCACGAAGATGGATTCTCATTTGATGATGCATTACGCGATGTGGCCGCTGCCTGTGTCTTCACAACGCACACACCCGTTCCAGCAGGGCATGACCGGTTTGACCCCGGTCTGGTTGAAGAGCATGTAGGACCACTGGGAGATCAACTAGGGTTGGATCACCATGCTCTGATGAGCTTAGGCCGAGTTGATCCTCAGAATGAAGGGGAAACCTTTTGTATGACGGTGCTCGCTTTCAAATTGAGTCGTCTGGCGAATGCGGTATCGAATCTGCATGGTGTGGTGAGCCGTCGCATGTGGGCCTCTTTGTGGCCTTGGCGAAGTGAAGAAGAAATTCCGATTGGCCATATCACAAACGGCGTGCATATGCCGACTTGGTTGGCTGCTCCGATGCGTGTGATCTATGACCGTGTTTTACCGAATCAATGGTATTATCATACCGGGGAATCAAATGTCTGGGGAAATATTGAAGAGGTCTCGCCGGGGAATCTCTGGGAAACACATCAGTCATTGAAAAACCGCTTGATTATTTATGCGCGTGAATCATTGGT
>JAJDEK010000131.1 GCA_029259875.1 Planctomycetaceae bacterium | reverse complement strand
TACGAACAAAACAAGTGCCGCCAGTGAAGAGCAGGTACTAATGGCAATCGCAATGCGATAACGAAGTACTGAGGGAGCACGTTTGACTACAGGCAAGGATGTTTGTGTCAGCAGGGTTTCCTGCTCAATTCGTCGACGAATCGAGGGGGCCAGTTCAGGTGGTGCGGACTCTGTAGCAGTTTCCTGAAGAAGTCGGGAAAGTTCTCCGATCTCGTGTAGTTCCTGGCGGGCTTCGGTTGAATTCTCCAGAAGTGACTCTAGTTGTCTGCGCTCCTCGGGTGAGACTTCGTGATCGAAGTAAGCAGAAAGATTTTCGTTTGATGGTTGTTGACTACTCATTTTGGTTCACTTATCGATGACTCGTGGTCAGATTTGAAAGCACGCGAGACTGGTTCAGTCTGGAAAAGCGTGTTCAATTTCTGTTTCAATTCGTTCCTTCCTCTAAATATGCGGCTCCTGACAGTTCCTAAGGGAATTTCCGTGATCTCTGCAATTTCCCCATATGACATTCCCTCCAGTTCTCTCAATATCAAAGGGGTACGATACTCTTCTTGTAATTCATTTAAGGCCTGATGGACCAACTTTTTTCGTTCGGAGAGTTCGGCAACATCGGAGGGACGGTTTTCAGGGTGTGTATCAACTAGCCAATTGCCAGCCGGGTTATCTTGTGTATCCAGTGTGGTGGAAGTCCGTCTTATTTTTCTCTTCTGAGTGATAGCAGCATTAAAGGAGATACGAAATAACCAGGAATAAAATGCGGCTGTTCCTTTGAATGTATTCAATTTAAAAAATGCCTGTGTAAAACCTTCCTGGGCCGCATCGCGCGCATCATCATTCGAGCCCAGAATCCGCACTAACGTTCGAAACAAGCGATCCTGATATTTCAGAACCAATTGATCGAAAGCCTCCGTACGACCTGCTAAACATTCTTGAATCAGGTGTTGATCATTGTTGGTCACAGTATCTAATTGACGAATGGGGGACAAAATAAGTTCCCGCTCTCAAAAGAAAACAGGGATTTTAGGAGATTTATAAGTATCTTCTTATTTTTTAACACTTTACGTCAATATCAGATGGTAAATACAGACAAAGAAAGCTGTTTTTAGTGGGCTGAAGCTGAATTTAAGAGGCAGTTGTCGATCAATCGGGTGGCTCCGACAAAAGCGGCCACCAACACGACCATTTCCGGTTGAGGAGTTGTAAGTTCTTCCAGAGTCTGTGCATCCACGATGGTGGCGTAGTCTAGTTTTACTAACGGGGTTTCTTCTAAGAGTTGTTGCATCTCGGTTTTGATGTGGTTCAAGTTTGTTTCACCGGCCTCAATTTTTTCTTTTGCCAGATTGAGTGTGCGTGAGAGTGACAAGGCTGACTCATGTTCTGCCTCTGAAAGATAAGCGTTTCGGCTACTGAGAGCCAAGCCATTGGTGTCCCGAATAGTAGGGCAGGTTTTAATCTCGACTGGAATATTCAAGTCGAGACACATCTGGCGAATGATTGCCTGTTGTTGATAGTCTTTCGCACCAAAGAACGCTTTGTCAGGCAGACAACTTAGCAAGAGTTTGGTCACGATCGTTGTGACACCTTGGAAATGATCTGTGCGCGTAGCTCCTTCCAGAATTTGGGAAAGGGTTTTCACTTCAACGTATGTTGAGAAATGAGGAGGATACATGACTTCAGTCGTTGGTATCCAGACCAGATCTGCTCCCGCAGTCTGACACTGTTCCAGATCCTCTGCTAACAAACGTGGATAGTTATCAAAGTCTTCATTCGGTCCGAATTGAGTAGGGTTAACAAAGATGGAAACGGCAACAAAATCACAGTCTTGTCGTGCCGCCTCAATCAGGCTGACATGCCCGACATGAAGTGCTCCCATGGTTGGAACAAAACCTATTGAAGCGTCCTGTTTTCGTTGCGCCTGGATTAACGTCCGTAGTTCGGGGATTGCTTCGACGGTTTTGATAGGTGAGGTGAATGGTTTCGACATGATATCAAAACTTTCAGGATGAATTACATATCCTTACAAAATCAGGGACGACTCACGTAAGAAATCAACAACTGATAAAGCAGGAGTGTCACATCATTCTCAAGGAGCTTACTTCAACTGGCGGAAACGACTCAGGCATCCTAAAAAACGTTATGTTGATGGCTTTTTAGGAGACTGTGGGCGATTGCCACTGCGCTTGCTTGAAGAGCGTCGAGACCGTTTGGGGTGTCTGCGATTCGGACTTTCTGAGTTTGATGAAGATTGCTTTGTGCCCTCATCGTCTTTACCTGTTTTACTCTCTACGAGTTTAGGGTTCAGTAGATAAGAAATCGCTTCTTCCCAACTTGGTACGTTGGGATATTTGTTTTTAGCTTCACTTTTACTGGGATCTGAAGACGAGTCCTCTTCTGAGGTTTCTTCCAAGTCCGTTGATTCAGAACGGGATGTGCTCTTGCGCCTGCGCGGGCGTCGTCGTGAAGGTCGCTTCGCTTCGCGCTCTTCAGATTCCTCTGACTCTTCACTTTCGCTATCAGTCTGGAGTTCGACGACTTCTTCTTCGTCTTTCTCATCTTCAGCACTCTCGACGGTTTCCTCACTTTTGCGAGAACGGGAACGTCTGCGCCGCCGACGTCTTCGAGGTCGTTTTGTTTCAGATGAATCTGTTTCTTCGCGTTCTTCTGCTACGACTTCTTCAGCTTCTTCAGCAATTTCGAGCTCGTCTTCTTCATCGGAAGAATCAAAGGCAACTTCTTCAAATTCAACATCTTGAGAAATGAGTCCAAAACCGAAGGAACCATCATCGTCCAGCCGTTCATCGGTTCGGGTTTGATTATTGCTTGCTGGTTTAGGACGCGATTTTTTTGCTCGCGGTTTCGCTGGTTTCTTCTGGGCAGGTTTTTTTAACTCAACAACAGCGTCTTCTGACTCCTCTTCTTCGTCATCAGCATTGGCAACTTTGTGATCTGTCCTGACTTTAGCAGAATCATCTTCATCCCAGTTCCAACCATCAAGTGCATCCCAGTACGTATCTTTTTCTTCTTTGAGATCACTTTCCTTATCGCTAATATTTGTGACAGGGGCTAAATCAGCCTCTTCTTCTTCTAATTCATCTTCGTCTTCAAAAACTTCGATGAAATCTTCTTCCAGATCCTCTTCCTCGATTTCGAAGTCGGCCTCTGGTTCCACGTCTTGATCCGTGCTATCGGCTGTTTCAGAGTCTGAGGGACCGAATTCGTCATCGTCAAATATGGATGAACCGAAATAGCTATCATCCACATGTTTTTCTGATGATTTTGCCACAACCGGTTGCTCTACCTGCGGTTCGGTGGGGCTCTGTTCTTCAGGCGAGACGTCTTCGATTTCGTCCGCTAATTCTTCTTCAATGTCTGTAGGTACAGGCGCGACTTCTTGATTGAAATCGATTCCAAACAGATCACCGGCAAGAGACTCCCAAGAGTCGCCTTCGCCAGACGGATTGATGCCAAAAGGCTCTTTGCTTTTATTCATATGCGCAAAGTACACGTTCTCAGATGATTTTTCAAGATTTGCCCTAGGTCGAATCAAGCTTATCAGCGAAATTAGCGTGTTTTAGAGTATTCAATGTGGCGAATAACGGCTTGTAATTTACGAGCTTTTTCCAGCATGGCATGATATCGAGGAACTTTCGAATAACCGATTTGTCTGGCCAAGAGATCAGCCTCTGAGCTGAGAATGACTGTGCAGGGAATCGATTTTACCTTGAGAACGTTGGCAATTTCTCGATCTTTGTCGAAATCCAGGTGTACTGGCTCGAAGGCCTGATTGAGATAACTGGCCATTCTGGGGTCAGAGAGTGTATCTTTTTCCAGTTTTCGGCAGTAAGTGCACCAGCTCGCATCAAAGACGATCAAAATTGGTTTGTGACTTTTTAATGAAGCTTGATGTGCTGTTTCCAGATCTGAGTACCAATTTACAGCATCTTTAGACGGACTTGCTGATTCGATTTTTGTCTCTGCTTGAGACAGATCTACAAACAATCCAACCATTAAGACAGTCAAAAAACAAGTAGTAACCCATTGAACCTGATTTGGAAGTCTTTGCATTTCTGTGACTCCTTCACATGTGCAAACTGCAATTCTTTTGCAGCTGACTCATATTAGTAATAATTTGATGACCCGGTTAAGAGAGATAAACTTACAAAATCGTTATAACTCATCCATTAAGCTTTATCGGTAGGAGACAAGGATCTTTCATGAACGATTCGATCCGAAATTTCTGCATAATACCGACGTGGCCAGTAAAGTTTATCTAACCGGAAGAGAGCAGGCTCTAAGACCCATAAAAAAAGCCGCATCTGAGGTAAACACTTCCTTACGGAAGTGCACCATAGATTCGGCTTCGTATTAAACACTGGCTTAATGGTCAGTTGTTCTGAGATGTTTTGGGCTTGGAAGATTCCGTAGATTTTGCCTTGGGCGCTTCTGGTTTGCTGGATTCTTTTCCCACTGGGGATTTCTCGGCCGGCTTTTTCGGTGGGGAACCAGGTTCCTGCTTACCGGGAGTTGGTTTCTTGTTGAGAGCTGGCTTAGGCTTAGTAGAGGCACCATTCGGTTTCTGAGCTGGTATACTATTCTTGACTGGCGGTTTGGCAGTGCCTGTTTGGGGAATGATTGGTTTGCCGTTTTCCTCTTTTGGTTGCTCAATGGGTTCTATCAGTGCTTTACGTGACATTCTCAGGGTTTCAAAGCTCTTAGCAGAGATGACATAATACCAGTTAGCGAATCGTTCATTCAGCTTTTGTACGATCTCATTGCCTTTAACCACTTTCTCATCGTATTCTTTCAAATACTTTTCATAGGTTTTAAGTTCTGATTGATACTTTTTCATCGCAATTTCGTATTCTGCTTCTGGGCTAGGCTTCTCTCCCTCTTTTTTCGTTTTCTCTTCGGGCTTATTCTCTTTTTTGTCAGCAGGCTTAGCTTCTGCTTTCTTTTTCTCTGTTTTTTCTTTGAGCCCAACTGGTTTTTTGGGCGCTTCCGGTTTTTGTGGAGGATCACCAATGAAGGAAGGATCAAACGAAACGGTCACGAATAAATAGCGACTGGTTTTTAACGCGCCAGTATCAGCTTTTTCATCCTCTTTTTTCTCTGATTCTTTTTTGTCCGCTGATTCAGGAGTATCGCCTTTTTCTTTTGTTTTCGATTTTTCCTCTGTTTTCTTACCACTGTTACCAGCTTCGATGTCTAACGTACTACCGGTAAAAATTTCTCCGAAGTAAAGTGAATAGAGAACTCCCTGATTCGTGGCGGCAATCACTTCCCCTTCATTGGAAACCAGCTGCTGATTTCCCTGGGGATCGCTGGCCAGAATAAAGCCCTTACTTTGCAGGTCTACAAAGTCGAGCGGGTCAAGCCGAAGGTTGCCAGACGTTTTCAGCTCCTTAGCAATTCCAGGAGGCTTAGGACGGATACCTTGGATTTTTAAATCACTCAACGTAGTAATCATCTGGTTCACATCGCTGGTATTCAGTTTTTCAGTTTCTTTATTGAGACCTTCCAGATCCCAGGGATCAGTCGATTTTTTGCGTTTAAGCGTGGCTAATTCCCGGTTCACAATACGTCTCTGGCGCTCATCAATCGAGTATTTATTCACGATGATTTCTACCAGACGGTCGCTTTCCACTTTCAGTAGATCTGGTTCAATCCAGTCAGAAAATTCTGAGGAGAGATCCACCTTGAGTTTGGTTCGATACACGGAATCTTCATCTACTTTGCGGACGTAATATTCGTTTGGTTGCTCGGGAACTTCCTTACCAATAATAAAGTCGACTAATGGTGCCCCACCTTCTTTAGAGAGTGTCAGTCTTTGGCCACGACCTTTGAGATTCGTATTTGATTCATCCAGCGGGTCAATCACTCCAAAGCGCTCATGGTCACTTTTACGCCTGCTTTCCAAAGCACCCCGTACAACGCCTACCAGTGAAGCCGCTGTTTCAGCCAATTCGTCTTCCGCGTCAGCTGGATAGTCATGATGCGAGGGGATTTTCCAGACACCATCTTTGAATTCGACATTGAAGACTTTCAGGGTCGCAGAATCTTCATTGTAGCTCACGACACGCAGTGATCTGGCTTGTGTCGGATCAGAAAATTCAGGATAGAATTCTTCTCCCACATTTTCATAGCCAGTTAATTGAGTGGGTTGAGATGTGCGATCGGTGATGAAAGCTGCAACTAAAGCAACGGCAGCAATCACTACAAAGGTCAGTGTTTTGGTCGTTTCATTCATGGCAAACGATTTTACTTAAATACAGTGGTTTAAATTGAATTCAAACAGGACGCAGTTCAACTTCTATTTGAGATCACAGGCTGACGTTTTCGGTAAGCCTGTGATTATTTCTTTAGTCTACGGTCAGGGGAAATATTCTGGTTTTCATTACTCATTCTGAAAAACAGGAAGCAGATCCCTAACAGAATTGCCGGAAAGGGTGGTACGAGAATCGCATACCAGCGGATACGGTCTTCGATTTCACGAATCTGGCGTTCTGTCTTGGCTTTGATTTTCGCAACTTGTTGCTGTTTTTCCAGCTCAATGTTTGCTTCGTCAACTTCCAGACGTCGATTTTCATTTTCTTCTGCCATGCGTAACATGATCTGTTTCGTTCGGCTATCAAGTGCTTTATCCTGCTCGATTTTCTCCCGTTCGGCTTTCAATCTATCACGGGCATCTTGCAGTTTAGCATCTGCATCTTTCGTCGCTTTTTCACGTTCCTCGTTACGCTCTTTGACAAAGACCGAAGTTTCTCGTTCTACAAGAGTCAGTGTGCGGTGTTTCGAACGACGTTTTCGAAGTGCGATATAGGAATCATCGCCTGCCAACTGATCGACGCAATTTAACAAGAATGTGACATTATCAATCTTTAATCCGAAAGCCTGTCGTTCACGGATATTGAACAACTCATTAGAAATCAAGTCGGCATCAGCAATAAAGATGACATTAATGTTCTTCTCTTTCGACTTCGGAGTTGAAGTGATATGTGCTGCCAGCACATGCGCATCAGCATCAATTTGACGCGGTGGATCTTGGGCGATCCGA
This sequence comes from Planctomycetaceae bacterium, assembly GCA_029259875.1. GTDB lineage: Bacteria > Planctomycetota > Planctomycetia > Planctomycetales > Planctomycetaceae > Gimesia. Next base: position 8,140 of record JAJDEK010000131.1, on the reverse strand, counting down.
ATGGAATTAAAGAATGGGCTGGTGACTTCTCCCCAATCCAAAAGTCCTGAGTTCGGCCCCGTTCTTAGTAGCGGCTCAAAATTCAAGTCTCTGCCTTTTCGAGGACGAATACTACCAGGGAAGAACGTCAAGATTTCCTGTAACCCACTGGTAATGTTACTGTCCAAATTGAATGCACCACGTGTACCACTTTTCGGGGTAATGAAAATCAACTCGGGACGCACCACTTCAGAAAATTCCGGGTGTGGATTGAAATAGTCAAACACGACTTCACCATTATCCCAGGCAATTTGTAATACGTTTAGCAACGAGGTCAAACGTCCTTCGTCTGCTTTAGGGGTTGCTGGAGGTTGCCGCATGCCCATCATACCTCCGCCCGGGCTGGGCTTAGGCATACGTGGTGCGGTTTGAATTCCCCGACCACCTCCAAAGACAGGCAGTGGGTCATCACAAATTAGAGTCGGTTTTCCTTTTTTGACGTAATCGACGAAATTCTTTAACTGTACCTGTGTCAGCGAAGACGGTAAGACAGCGATCAGTACATCATATTCCGTATCACTGATAGGGGAATCTGGAGAAACTTGCTGCACGCGATACTGTTTCTTTAGTTCACTGACAATCAGCCAAGATGGTTGGTTACCTCCTGCTGCCATATCAAATCCACCAAAGATGTTGGCATCCGTGTTTAAGATTCCCACTGTCAGGCGATCATCTTTGGAGACGGTGCGAATCGAGCGCGTCAGTTCATATTCAATCGGAGTTCCCACATTAAAGAACGGAATCACGACTTCATCAGTACCACTTTTGATGACCGCTCCCATGAAAATCGTATCGACATAGGCACGACCGCCACGTTCTGTTTGTACTTGTTGTGGACTAATATTGAGCAGTCGGGCTTCTTCCTCTTCTTTGCTGAAAGGCACAACATCAACAAACCGGACCTGCAATTTTTTACCACCCATCTGATTGTATTCCCGCAACAGACCGATCAAGCGTTTGCGAATGGGGACATACTCTCGTGCAACATCAGGGCTGATGAATGCTTCAATTGTGATGGGATTCTTATCATCAATTTTCGAAATCAAATCTTTGGTTGTTTGTGACAGACTGAATACTTTTTCGTTTGTCATATCAATCCGGCTACTGCCATAAGAGACGATGACATTGACACTGATTAAAATGACCGCCAGGGCAACCGTACGAACCAAAAATTGGAGTCCCATGGAATTTTGTTCTTGAGAGCTCCAGTGCCTACGAGTAATTTGTACGCGGTTCAAATAGAGCATCATGATGGCCAGGGAGATGAAATAGAGCATGGCACCTAAGGGCAGGACGCCTGTGCCAAAGTCTTGAAACTGTGTGATCAGACTCAAACCTTGAATGAGACTGTTAGAGGGATCAACCTGGCCTATAAAGATCGGGATAGCACAGATGGCGGTTCCAAGAACAAACGCCACCGTAGTACTACTGGTTAAGGCAGAGGCAAACATGCCAGCAGCCAGCAAAGAGGCACCCGCGAGCCAGTATCCGAAATACGTGGTAAACATTAAACCGATATCCGGATTACCGATTCTCCATAACACAAGGATATGTGTGACTGAAAACAGCAGAGCGATCGTATACACTGCGAGAACAGCAAAGAACTTGCCGAGTAGGATTTCGACATCGGAAGCAGGCAGCGTAAAGAGCAGCTCATCGGTGCCTGTTTTTTTCTCATCTGCCCACACACTCATCGTAATTGCCGGGATAATGAACAGCAGCAGAAAAGGATACCAGAGAGTCAATTGGTCCAGATTCGCTTGGTTATTCGCGAAAAATTGCTGATTGAAGGCAGCAAAGGCACCAGCAACTACGAAGACAACAATAAACAGATAACCCAGCACTCCCGAAAAGTAACTTTGTACATTTCGCTTGAATATGGCCAATACAACGTTGTTCCGCAACATAGTAGAAGGGTCCTTACGTCAGCTTTATCATGAATCAGAATTGGTCGGTTTAAAGAAATTACGCGTGTGTCAGTTTGTGGAAGCGGGCTTCCATGTCATCCTGGCTGTTGCCGAGATCTGTTGTAGATCCATCAAATACGATGGAGCCTTGATTGATCAGAATCACACGGCCACAGACAGCTTTGACTTCCTGTAGAATGTGTGTGGAAAGCAGGATTGTCTTAGTTTTACCCAGGCTACGGATTAAGTCTCGCATGGATTGATTCTGATTCGGATCCAATCCGCTAGTTGGCTCATCCAGGATTAAAATGTCTGGGTCATGAAGTAATGCTTGTGCCATGCCCACGCGTTGACGAAAGCCACGCGACAATTTTCGAATCGGTTTTTTCCAGACACTACTCAGGTCGCATTTATCCATCACGAACTCAAGTCTGTTACTGAGCTCAGCTTTTGACATCCCGCGTACACCGCCAGCATATTTTAAAAAGCCCCGAGGCGTCATTTCTTCATAAAGCGGTCCATTTTCAGGAAGATAGCCCAGTTTTTGACTGGCTTCAATACGATGTGTGCTCACATCAAAACCACCGACTCGTGCATGACCTTCGCTGGGAGAGAGAAAGCCTGAGAGCAGTTTCATCGTAGTTGATTTACCCGCACCATTGGGACCCAGGAAGGCTGCAACCTGACCACGGGGTACAGAAAATGTGACATCTTTCGTTGCAGTGAACTGACCATAGAATTTGCTCAATCCAATGGATTCGATCATCATCTCCTGAGCTGAGCCGCTTGACTGCTCTGCAGGAGATTGCTGAACCTGTTCCGACATTGCAATAATACTCCCGATGATTGTCTTGTGGGTTGATTCAACAGAATAAGTTTATGCTAACGGTTTCGTTGAAACTCTAAAGTCTATGATTCGTAGCTAATGGCGCTGCCATAGCAAATTTACCGAACTTGTCCATTTTTAACTTGATAGTGTTAAAAACACAACGTAAGAGGAAGACTACGTTTTGACTTAACTGAATTTCTTTGGCTCTTTTGCGTAAATAATCATAAATCAAAAGATCAGGATTCAAAGCCGTGTGTCTTTAAATACGGAGACAAGCCTTTCATAGCTAGCAAAAATTAGAAATTATTCGACGATTTCTTCAGGTCCTTCTACCTGCTCAAAGAATTTCTGAACTTGATATTTTTCTTCAATGTCACGGCTCCATTCGTAGTTTGTCTGCTGTTGCTCCATTTGCGCCATTGGCAGATAGGGAGAGAAAAAGAAGAAAAGGTCTGTTTTTAAAAATTCCTGGTACATGGCAGTGAGTCCGCCTGAACTCGAAGGAATGCGATTCATCACTTTTACCACGTAGCAGATAGATTTATCGGCGTTCATGACAACCCCGACGTCTCCGTTGCCCATATTATCGAATACCTGTTCCATAAATTCATTCCCAGCACCATCAATGGCACTGATACTAGATAACTCAGGGCGAGGCATTGAAAAGGGGTTACTGGCTCCGGCAGTGGAAGTTCGCATCCAACTGAAAGACTCAGTAGTTTGAGTTAAGAGTTCTTCACCCTCTTTTTTGCCAGTAATCGTTTGTCCTTTGAGAGCTTCAGCCATCTCTTTGTCACCCGCATCGATAATCAACTTTTTCAGCGCTTCTGCGCGTTTTGTTGTAATGGGGCGGGCTCCTTCAAGCTTCAACTGTTGAGTAATCGATTCCTGGGTCTCCGGGTCATCAAATTTGGGAATCATGGCGTCGATATGCTTCACTTTCCAGTAGGCAATTAACGCACTTGAGAATGAGTCTTCAGCTTCATAGGTAGTGTAAAGCAACTCAAGGGGTGTCTCAAACAATTGTTCAATGACTGTTCTGGGTTGCGCAGTGAATTGATTCAGGCTAGGCTCTCTGGCTGTTCCCAGTGGGTATTTCTCAGATTCTTCAATCTGTTGAGCCGACATCAGGGGCGTAATGTTGTAAATCAACTGATGCTTGGCCGCATAGGTTTTCAACTTCTCGGTAACTTCTTTTGGTGTGGGGGCCGCTTTACCTTCCTCAGGGCTGTTAATGAGATAACTAAGGTCATTCATGAAGATCACAGCGGCGGCAATTTTTTCCTTCATCAACGCGAGAGTACGTTCTCTTAATAATTGATCACGGATTTCACTTTTCAAATCGTCATCCAGAACGCGATAAGGTTCGAGTGGTGCAGGTGCAGGTGCTGTTGTGGGATTTTCTGTTTTAGGATCTGCAGGTTTCGTGTTTGGTTTGGTTGCGATGGCAGGCTTTCCTGCTGGCTTCTCATCCAATAATGAAACAAAAGTTGTGAAATCGGCATCAAGAGAGCTGGATTCTTCTTTCTTTTTTGGCGTGGTGTCTTTAGGTTTTGTCTCTTTAGCCGGTTCTTTAGCCGGTGCAGGCTGGGGGGCAGCTTTGTTTGTGGGTTTCTTTTCAGCGCTGCCTGGTTTCACTGCTTCTATTGGCTGGTCCTGTGTGGGGTTGAATGGGTTTTCTGGTGCAGAAGGTGCCTCCATGTCGGGCATATCTGGAATGGGATTATTCTTGTAGAGCTGCTCTTTATTCACTTCATAAAAGTCTGTAATTTCTTCGTCAGTTACGGGGGGAACTAACTTTTCCGACTCTTCGTAGTCGGCCATCAAATATTCAACCTCCACTTTTTGTGGCTGGCGCAATCCGGGAGATCCGGGGCCCGTTTCATTGGGGAAGACTGCTTTAAATTTCTCAAAGAACGCTTGTTTTTCTGCTTCTGTGAGGGCGGGGACCTGATCTTCAAAGTCTTTGACTGGCAGAGCCACCACTTCTAATTCTTCGCGCACGTTGAACTTTTTGTAGAAGTTCCAGTATTGGTCAGGAGTCAATGAAACTTCAGGTCTGAGTAATTGAAATACGAGACGCGCTTTGAGTTGATCTTTGAAAATGCTATAAATCTGCCCTTCCGTCATTCCCATGCTTTGACAAGTTTTCTGGAATGATTCACTGCTGAGTTTGTTATTTGTATAGCGTGAAATATATTGAGTGACTGCATCGTCAGAAACGATGAGATTCATTTTGTCGGCTTCTTTGCGGAACAGGAACTCGAGGATGATGTCATCTTCTGTATCCCGACCAAAGCCGAACATATAACCGCGTGGTGCTTGAGCACGCTGACGTTCTTCCTCGGTCAATGACTCGAAGTAAGTCCTGACGATAAATTGATTCGCAATTTGCCGATTTCTGACGAGGTCCTGAAATTCCCTCTGGTCGATGTCACCGGCTGTAGTGGTCACAACCATTGCGGCACCAGGGCGGGGCATATAAGCGTAACCCAAAAAGAAGCCAATAATGATACCGACTGTAGCGAAAAGGGTTCCCTTGCCGCGGTCTTTTCCCAGATACCAGAATAGAGCTCCGAAGACTAGCATTCCCAAAATTGGAGGAAATTGCTCAGGTTTCAACTGATCCATGACGATAAAGGCGAACATTGCCAGGATGGTGAGCGGAACCATTAATACTTTTTGTTTTTTACGAAACAATTCCAGTGGCGAGGCCATTCTGTTTCCTTCTTCAGTCTGCAAGTCGAATAAAATCAATTTTGTGTAGTGAAAATATGAGTTCAACCATGTCTGATTGATGAGATCACTACTTTTCGTATCTTCAAATTGGAAAAGAGTTTTCCGTTTGTTTTATGTGTTGTAATTTATTCGGGCCGTTCGTGAAAGTCTTCTCTCAAAGAATCCTGCTGTTTCCTGACTGATCTCAGTGCAAAAAGGACCCCGTTCAGAGGGCATAACGGGGGTGAAAAAAATAAATACAGGCTTGACAGAGAGTTTTGTGGCGGTTATGGATTGCCGAGATAAAGTTTTCAATCTGATCCGACTAGGGATCTAATAATACGAAAAATAGCAAAGGTCAAGCCGCGTATTGTATCCAAGATTACATTGGTGACAAGGTTTACGCTGGTTTCTCAGGAAGGGCAGGTCTCGTGGCAAAGAAAAAGCTGAAAGCATTGGTGATCGTCGAATCACCGGCCAAAGCCAAGAAAATCGGTGGCTATTTAGGCAGCGATTATAAAGTCCTGGCCAGTATGGGGCACGTACGTGATTTACCTACAAAGGCTTCCGATGTTCCTACTGAGTTCAAGAAAGCGAACAAATGGGCCACTCTAGGGGTCAATACTGACTCAGAATTTGAGCCCTATTACCTGGTGCCAAAAGAGAAAAAGAAAACAGTTAAGGAGCTCAAAGACGCCCTTAAAGACGCACAAGAGCTCATTCTCGCGACCGACGAAGACCGTGAGGGGGAAAGCATCGGCTGGCATTTGGCGGAATTGTTGAAACCCAAAGTTCCTGTAAAACGCATGGTTTTCTCTGAAATCACCAAAGAAGCGATTCAGGAAGCGATTGCGAATCCTCGCGAACTTGATTTGAATCTGGTTTCTGCCCAAGAGACCCGGCGCGTGCTGGATCGTTTATATGGATTTACATTAAGCCCACTACTTTGGAAAAAAATTGCTCGTGGACTCTCAGCCGGACGTGTTCAGTCTGTGGCTGTCCGGATTCTGGTTCAGCGGGAGCTCGAACGACTTGCTTTTAGAAGTGGTACCTATTGGGACCTGAAGGCACTATTAAAGACTTCCGAGGGAGCCGAATTTGAATCAATGCTGTCGACAGTCGGAGGCAAAAAAGTTGCCAGTGGTAAAGATTTTGACGAATCGACGGGCAAGCTGAAAGCCAATGCAGATGTGTTGCTGTTAAATGAGCAGCAGGCAGACGAACTGCTGGAACGTGTGAAAAAGTCAGATTGGACAGTCACATCAGTCGAGCAGCGACTGCAGTCACGTAAACCTCCTGCGCCGTTCACCACAAGTACGTTGCAACAGGAAGGGAACCGCAAGTTAAATATGTCGGCTCGTGAAACGATGCAGGTTGCGCAGCGGTTATACGAAGACGGTCACATTACTTATATGCGTACTGATAGCGTCAATCTCTCTAATGAAGCGGTTTCAGCATCACGTGAGCGGATTGAAGATTTATATGGCAAGGACTATCTCAACCCTGAGATCCGCCGCTTCGATACGAAATCCAAGGGGGCACAAGAAGCACACGAAGCGATTCGTCCCGCTGGGAAATTAATGAAAACAGCCGATGAGATTGGTCTGAAAGGACAGCAAGCCAAATTGTATGCGATGATTTGGAAACGCACGATGGCGACACAGATGGAAGAAGCTAAGTTACGTTTCCAAACGGTGACGATTACAGCCGACAATGCCGAATTTCGTGCGACCGGTCGCCATGTAGAATTTCCCGGTTTCTTCAGGGCTTATGTCGAAGGCGTTGATGATCCGGAAGCGGCATTGGATGACAGTGAGTCGATGTTGCCTCCACTGGAAGAAGATCAGTCTCTCGATGCCAGTCAGGTCGATCCACTCAAGCATGAAACCAAACCTCCCGCACGTTATACAGAAGCGAGCATCGTTCGCAAGATGGAAAGTGAAGGCGTCGGTCGGCCAAGTACCTATGCCTCGATTATCGGAACCATCCAAGACCGTGGTTATGTAAATAAGACAGGTAGCCAACTTGTCCCCACGTTTACGGCACTTGCGGTAACTCGCTTACTCGAAACGTTTTTCCCTAATCTTGTGGATTTACAGTTCACAGCGGCTATGGAACAGGAACTAGACGACATTGCCGTCGGCGAAGGCGATCGGTTACCTTATTTGAACCAATTCTATCGGGGAAAAGAAGGTCTCGATGAACAGGTCAAAGCCAAGGAAGAAACCATTGATGCGCGTGAAATCTGTACGCTTAATTTGGAAGGGATCGAGTCCGCAGTCCGCGTTGGACGTTATGGGCCTTACGTTACCGATGGTGCAGAAGAAGAACCGATCTCAGCTTCCATTCCAGACAATATTGCCCCCGCCGATCTCACCAATGAACTGGCCGAAAAATTAATTCGTCAAAAAAGTGAAGGTCCAAAATCACTGGGGATGCACCCTGAAGAAAACACTCCTATTTATAAATTATTTGGCCCCTTTGGTCCTTATTTACAATTAGGAGATGTGATCGAAGATGGGCCAAAACCAAAACGTGTCAGTATCCCTAAAACCGTCGATCCAGATAACGTGGATTTCGATCTGGCGTTGCAATACTTAAAATTACCTCGCGGATTAGGTGAGCATCCCGAAACCGGAAAAAAAGT
>JAJDEK010000014.1 GCA_029259875.1 Planctomycetaceae bacterium | reverse complement strand
ATCAATTCGTTCTGGACGACCAGAAAATTGTTTCTGAAGGATTTTCAAGCTTCTGTCGAGCCGGTCATCAAACGCATCCGCCATAGCTTCTAATTTGACATTACCATCAGTCGATAATGCCTGAGAAGCAGCACCTGTACCACGGCCACCACAACCAACCAGACCTACTTTGATTTTATCGTCACCCCCAGCATAAATATGAGCCGTTGATCCTAAAGTAGAAAGAATTCCTGTTCCCACAGCGGTTGCCGTGGATGTTTTTAAAAAGTCGCGTCTTGAGGTGGATTGATTATCAGATTGAGTCATCAGAGGCCTTTCCCTAATCTACAAGGTCGATTTGGTGTGTGATACGTTTCCTAAAAGACATATGCATTTTGCAATAGAATTCGTTTGTTGTTTTTCTGCTAATGCACCTATTTCAACTAAATTTCTTAACTTTATATTAGATCAACGTCCTTCATCAGCCGGAATGATCGGATCAAGATTGTACTTTTTCCGTTCTTCAGCGGTGGGGACTTTCAGAGGACGGACAACACGGAACCCAACCATGATCGCATCGGTATGGTACCAGATACTTTGTGGAAGCTGAGGATCCTGAATTTTCCAGTCTGAACTGGAGTAGATGCGGTTTGCACTTCGTAGCCCCTCTGGCTCATCATCCCAAGAGCCTCCACGCACAATACGTGGGTAAAGTTTGCTTGGTGCATTTACGGGGAATTTGAGAGTCCCTTTACCACTCCATTTTTTATAGGCATCGGGAATGTATTGGTCGAGTACCCACTCGGAAACATTACCGTGCATGTCATATAAACCCCAGGGGTTCGGTTTTTTCTGCCCGACTTTTTGATAGGTGTCATTACAGTTGGCATAATGCCAAGCATAGTCATCCAGTTTGGCAGGATTATCGCCGAATGAATAAGCGGTGGTTGTTCCCGCCCGGCACGCATATTCCCATTCTGCTTCCGTAGGCAGGCGGTAATAGTGGCCTGTTTTCTCACTTAACCATTTACAGTAGGTTTTCGCTGCTAATTGAGTCATGCAGATTGCGGGGTATCCATCATGGCCCATATCGAATGTCATATCTGTGTAGGGCTTAGTAGGACGTGTCACTGCATCGGCTGCTTTTTCTTTAGCGTCCGATTTTCCACGCATCAGTTTACGGCGTTGAATATCCAGATTGAAACTCCAGATATCATACTCATTCCAGGTGACTTCGTGTTTGCCCATCCAGAACGGGTCAATTTTGACTTTGACCTGAGGTCCTTCGTCATCTTCCCGGTTCTTTTCACCCGCGGGACTTCCTAATGTAAATTCACCGCCTGGAATGGGAACCATATCAAAAGAGATATCTGTGTTCGCCATTTTTTCGGTGTAAGGCTTCATCTTTGTTTCAGTCTCACCGGCATTTACCAGTGAAACAGAAAACAAGAACGCAGTAAGAAATGCCACTTTGCCTTGCATTAATTGACTAGGACGACATACGCTAAGCATATTGGGTTACTCCGAATCGGTAAGCTTTAATGGGTCTTCATTTAGGGTTGATAATGTCATACGTTTATCAGACATGCCTGCTTCTCTCCACTTTAACAGGCAATCAACAATGCACGGAAAGCGAAATTCTTAATCGATATGAATTTCAGGAAGTACATATGGGAGTGCAATGGAGAATTTTATTATATGCAACCGATGAGGTAATCGCAAACAAAGCCTCTCAAAATGCCTTTGCACGTGTAAAGGAACTTAATAAAGTCCTCAGCGATTATGATCCTGAAAGTGAATTAAACAAATTATGTCGGTTATCAGGGCCGGGAAAACCAATCAAAGTCAGTCAGCCCCTGTTGGAAGTACTGATAAAAAGTCAAGCACTCTCACAGGAAACAAAGGGGGCATTTGATGTTACCATTAGCCCCGTAGTACGCCTTTGGAGACGAGCACGGCGTCAAAAGTTGATGCCGAAGAACCAAAGACTGCAGGCTGCTCGCAACAAGGTCGGCTATGAGTCGATGAAAATATCGCTCAAAGACCAAACTGTCGAACTGCTCAAAGAGAACATGCGACTTGATCTGGGAGGCATCGCTAAAGGGTATGCAGCTGATGTCGCTTTGACAGTATTAAAGAAAAATGGAGTCTCCCGTGCGATGATTGATGCCAGCGGTGATATCGTGCTGGGTGATCCTCCACCGAATACTTGCGGCTGGAAAATCGGTATCTCTTCCTCAGATGAGCAGAAGGGAAAGATCGATCGATACCTGTTATTACATAATATGGCGGTCGCCACTTCAGGAGATGCGTTGCAACATGTTGTCATCGATGGAAAACGTTACTCGCATATTGTCGATCCGCGCACGGGATTAGGTCTCACCGATCAAAGCCGCGTGACGGTCATTGCCCCTGATGGAACGACGGCCGACAGTCTCGCTTCCGCCATCAGTGTACTTGGACCGGAAAAGGGAATTAAGTTGATCAATAACAAACCGGGAACTGCGTGTTTGATTCTCAGACACGAAAATGGACAATTGAACTCATATGAATCCCAATGTTTTTCGTGCTATGAACTGGAACAGAACTAAAACTTAAGAGGAGCTTCCATGACTCAGAATCTAGTTTATCTAAACGGTGATTATGTTCCCGCGAATGAGGCAAAAATTTCAATCTTCGATGGCGCGATCAGCCTGGGAATGACAGTCACTGAATCCACACGGACGTTTAGACACAAACCGTATCGTTTGCGTGATCATATCAACCGACTGTTTCAAAGTTTGAAAGCCGCACGCTTCGATGCAGATATGACGGTTGATGAACTGGAACAACTCACATTAGAAGTCTGGGAGAAAAATCAGCCAAGTTACGCTGCTAGCACGGATGCTTGGATCATTCATAATATCACACCCGGACAATGGGTGCCTTCGAGTGGTCAGAAACCAGCAGAGTCAAAGCCGACAGTCATGATTGTCACACTACCATTGGACCTTTCCTATTGGGCAGACTTCTATCAAACTGGTTGCCATGCGGTGACACCATTTACACGAATTCAACCCGCTCAGTCACTGGATGCACGGATCAAGAACCGGAGTCGCTTTACCTATACACTCGCTGAATCTGAAGTAAAGCTTGTCGATCCCATGGCTCAAAGTCTATTGCTCGACACAAATGGTTTTCTCTCTGAGAATAAAGGAGGCAACTTTTTTCTTGTGTCGAACAATCGAATCCGTACGCCGAATACGATCAACTGCCTGGATGGAATCAGCCGTCAAACGATTTTTCAACTCGCAGATCAACTCAATCTACCAGTCGAAGAATGCCAGCTACTGCCTTATGATGTAATCACCGCCGAGGAAGCATTTTTTACAAGTACGCCTTACTGCATTATGCCAGCGACAAAATTTAACGGTACTATGATTGGAAATGGTGAAGTCGGGCCGATTACTAAAAACCTGTTAGGCGCCTGGAGCCAACTAGTGGGAATCGACATCGTTGAACAATCTCAGACATCATAAAAAAGGGCTACTAGCTATTCTTCTGTAAAATGCAGTCGATGTAATATGAACCTGTCGATATAAGCTATTACGTTTTTCATTGAAAAGTAAGAAATGTACTCGTTTCTTTTGACTTTGCTCTTTTATTTTATTGCAGGGCTGATAGTACTTCGGTGCGTTCCGAAACGGCTGCATTTGTTGGCATGGGGAAGCTTGCCCATTGTATGGGTATCTTTTTTGGCTCTCGCAGGGCTGCTTGAAACTCTGCTTTATGTCCCATCTATTATCTCTCTGCTCATATTATTCTGTGGATTGATTGCTTTTGTTCTTCGTAATTATCGAAACAATATTAGAACGGTCTCATTTGATTCCCCTTCAGTGACGTTTTGGATTCTCTTGGCATTTTTGTTAGGCGAGTTCATAATCGCAGTCCAAGTTCACATGCTCGTCCCCTGGGGAAGTTGGGACCCAATGTTTACTTGGATTCTACGTGCTCGCTTTTTGGTAGACGGAGGCGATCTTTGGACACAAGGATTTTCGAACGATCTCGCGTTGTTGCATCCCGATTACCCGCCTCTGTTCTCGTGGGCATTGGTTCCACTTTGGAGTTTGGATGGAAGCCGGTCTTCACTTGCTGTTGCCAGTTTGACGATCCCTTTTTTTTCTGGCTGGATGTTGATTCTTGTGGGATGGTGGC
>JAJDEK010000130.1 GCA_029259875.1 Planctomycetaceae bacterium | reverse complement strand
GCCAATGCAAAGCAAAACGCCTAATCAGTCAGTTTCTGGATACGAATATTTCGAATCTCAACGACATCCCCCTCTGATTGAATGCCAAAGTAACCATCCTTAAGTTCACTCGGTTTGCATGAAGCAATGGGGGTCCCATTCAAAACCGAAGTCAGTGCGCCATCTTTAGAAATGACTTCAATGCTATTCCATTCTCCCACAGGTCTTCTGGCCATTTCTCTTGCTTCCTGATTGTCAGTCACTTCCAGAGTTATCTCTTTGCTGTTCGATTTGATATGAGCCATCTCAGCAAACTTCCCTTGAACTTCCAGACATTTGGGCCAGATCCGATTTTCTCCTGTGATATAAAATAAGAAGCCCGTATTTGGATTATCACTTTTCTGACTAGTTTCCGGAAAGCGATATTCAAGCCGCACTGAGAAATTACTATAGCTCTTCAACGAATACAGATAACCTTTGGGATTGCCAGTGCATGAAATCACTCCCGATTTTTCTGTCCAAGTAGGCTCCGCGACAGATTTTGATGCTTTCCCTTGGAACTCTTTAAAGTCCTTCAATGTCAGAAGGGTATAACCATCTTCGGCTTTAAATAACGATTCTAACGTTTTTTCGGGTAAGTCAATTGCAGGAACATCCTTGGCGGCTTCTTCTTTTTGTTTCTCAGTTGGTGAGTCACCGCTGCAGCCAATCACAAGAAATGCTACGGAACTCAAGATCAGAAAAGCGGGTAGGTATTTCATGGGAAGTTATCTTTCAGTGAAAGTCAATTGAAAATTCTATACTTAGCGAGCAATACAATTCATGGTCTGACCAGTATCCTACAATATTCGTACGACACACTAAAGCCTGCGTTCCGGTCTTCTACTCAGGACACATATAATCGGTACATCTTTCTCTTATGAATCATATTTACTGTATTATGCATTCAATAGACGCGGTAGATACCTCGAAGATTACCGATACATTCCATGTACTCTCCTTTTACTGATTCGCCTCAAAGAGAAAACGATTTCATCCTTAATCTTCATTGCCGGAAATTTCCTTCCCCGCGTTCAAAATCATCGGCCAATGATTTCGGTTATCAACCGAGAAAGAAATGGGCAGCATGCAGCAGTTAATGATCCCACCCGAATATACTTTACCGAAAACGACGACAACATCCGATTCACTAATGATTCAAAAAGATGCTTTAGAGAAAACCGACGCGTCTGAGAATCTTAGCATCTCTGTTCTGGAATGGTTGAACGCGGAATTGCGTAAAGAGGTGGAAAAGCAGGAAATAGTCGCACTTGATACAAACGATAATATGATGGATCGTTTGCAGAATATGCTGACTTCAAAAGCAACAGGTATCACCATCATGATGACTGGTTTGTTTTTAATGTAAAGCAGACAAAACAAGTGACCACGAGAGGTAGTGGCAAAGCTGGCGATTCTGCTATGAACATGATTTTCAAATTCGTAGCAGAATCATTGCTAAATGGCTTTAGACGATTCCAGAGCCGAAAGTATCTCCTTTGGAGCGAGGCTCATTCTCGTTCGATGAAACTTTGTCTGGTTCAGCCACATCTGATGAACTGTGATGTGGCTGACTCGTTTCCTCAGCACGTTCGGCGGAATCAATTCTAAGAATCTGATTATTCTTACGGATTTGAATCGATTCCGAACTCGCTGTCTCAAGTGGAATCGTCTCTTCAAAACCTTCTTCATGCGGACTAAGTCGGGCATAGTCCTCTTCGCCGAAATCATCGTAGCGGCAAATATAACCATCCTTCTGCGCAGAGACTTTTTCGCCTTGGTAGGCTTTGAGTACTTCTTGCTGAATGAGTTCTCGGCATTCGGAGTTAATCGGATGTGCAATGTCAGCATAAAGACGCGCCCGTCCCGCATCATCTTTGTCAGCACGATTTTCATCGAGCCGCACACCACACTGATTGCAGAACGAAGCCCGCAGGTGGTTTTTATTGTGGCACTTAGGACAACGGTCCATTAATTTGCGACTGGGCATCGCAACAAAGGCGCCTTTGGAACCTTGAATAATCTTCAAATCCCGGATGACAAAGGAAACATCGAAAGTAATCGAGCAAAAAGCAAGCAACCTTTCGTGCGGGTCATTCATCAACTTGATGCGAACTTCACTGATCTCCATGGCCTCACTCCATTTGTGCCAAAATTAGAATTGCTCATCTATAGTCGGTTCTGGACAACAAATATGTGCCCTTTCACTGTGGATCGTAATCGGGCCGCAATTTGACATGCCTGGGCTCTGTTATGGCAGATCCCGAAATAGGCAGTCCCACTACCACTCATCATATGCCCCAAAACAGATTGTTTTGTAAAAAATTCTTTCAAAATTAAAATTTCAGAATTTAGTCTTTCGGCTGGAATCTGAAGATCATTTAAAATCAGGCTGGATAATGAATGAAATTGACCAGAAGCTAAGTGGCGAACAAGTTGTTCAACTTGATTTTCCGAGTGCGTTCTTACTCGACAGTGCCGATAAACGTCTGCCGTTGATAAGCCCGAACTGGGACGCACAACGACAAAGTAGAGACAATGGGGAATTGAAACAGATTCTATAATTTCGCCCCTTCCCCGACAGATGGCACTACTGCTTTCTGTGAGAAAGAAGGGAATATCACTTCCCAATTCAGACGCTAAATCACGTAAGTCATTTAACGTCAGTCCCAATTGCCAAAGTTTATTGGCAGCAAATAATGTTGCCGCTGCATCGCTTGATCCGCCCCCCAAACCAGCTTCAGAAGGAATTCGTTTTATCAACTGAATCCGAATCCCTTTGTGTGAACCTGTCTTTGCTTGAAGTAACCTGATAGCACGTACAACCAGATTATCTTCACCAGACGGGATACACTGCTGGGGCTTAGCTTGTTGGGGAAGAAGAGGGTTTGCATCAACAACACGCAACTCAACTTCTGATGAAGGTTCCTCCGTGAAAACTAAAGTGTCGTATATTCCTACCGAGAGCATCAACGAAGTAATATCGTGAAAGCCATCGGACCTCTTATGATCGATACTTAAGAATAAATTTAATTTCGCAGGAGTCTGAACTGTAATGGAGTGCGAGTTGGAGTAAGAAAAGAGCATCCGTCACATTTCCGAATTTCCTGCTAAAATGATTTCGTAGTCATTTACTGAACAGGTCCCCATTTTATGATTGATGGGCGATAAGAGCAGCTTTGACCTGATTAAGATTCGATTCCTATACGACGTGAGAGTATTAAATCTACTCGCACAATGAGCATGGTATCTGGTTCTACCAAAAACGTCAATATCTTTTCCAGGTTGAGGGTAATAACCCCGCTTTCCATGGGGATATGTTGATGGATCAACCCGATTTCATTCTTACTTCACAATTGCTTTTAAGAGCTGCTTGAAGGCTTTAGCTTGAACCTGTTTTTTATTCGCAAAACGAATTCGTGCCTGCTCTTTACCTTTGGAATCAGTCTTGATTTCACGCTCCATTCCGAGTTCTGCAATTTTACCCAGCGTGATTTCACCATTCGCTGATTGAAGCGTCACATCCACACCTTCACGTCGTTTTGTATGAATGATAAGAAACGGTTTCTTCTTACCAGAACTCACAAAATTGACTAACGATTTATTATCCCATTGGATTGTTGAATCGGGATAAGTTTGTTCCATCAATTCAAATAGTGACTCCAAAAGTTCTGCATTCCAGGAGATGCGTTTATTATTGGGAAACCCTTTCCGCGAGAGATGCCATTTCTTTTTCAATACCTTCCAAGGCATAATTTCATCGGGTTTGATTTGATCGCGGTGAATTAATCCCAGATAAGACTGACAGGCCGACTCCAAAAATGCCCAAAATTCTGGAGTGTCAATTTCTTCATGCCAGTGAATAGTTAGACTGACCTCCTGCCAGGGTCCTTTCAGATTTTTGACACGCACGCGGTTCGAACGTCCGTAAATGGGTAGTTCATCCAAGTCATCGAGCGACCTCAATGCCAATTGATCTCGCAATTCATCCTGCTTGAACGTATTTCGTTTCACCCGGAAGCTGAGTCTCAGTAACCACTGATCCCCAGTATTCGCATGCAAAAACCAACCCTGTTTTTTGACCGGACCACTCACTTCAACAATACTGCGATGATTCCAATTGATCTCGCCAAATCCCTCTTTGCTTTCGATGAACTCAATCACAGATTCCAGAGCTTTCCCTTCCCACTTACAAGGGGCACCTGATAACGCCATGTGATCCTGCGTATGCCAGCCTTGACCATCTTTTTGCCAAGGCATCTGAGCATCGCGGCCAATCTGTTTCAGATCAATATCTCCTGCCTGCTTTTCACTCAGACTTTGTGCATCGAATACTTCACGTTCCTGCCGTTTGCCGGATGAGAGAATCGGCTCAAGAATTTCTCCTGTGTAAGATCTTAAGAGCGGAGCTTGTTTTGATTTTTTTGTTGTGGTTTTAGTCGCTTGTTTCTGGTATTGCTCTGCATGCACAACAAGTTTTTCAGGAGTTCCAGATGCAATGATCTGCCCCCCTGCACTACCGGCTTCAGGGCCGATGTCAACCAACCAATCAGCGGTTTTGATAACATCCAGATTATGCTCGATGACGATCACCGTGTTTCCTAACTCAACCAAACTGTTGAGTACCTTCAGTAGTTTCGCAATGTCATCGAAGTGCAGACCTGTCGTCGGTTCATCGAGCAGATACAATGTTTTTCCGGTATTAGGACGCGCCAGTTCTGCTGCCAGTTTGACGCGTTGTGATTCACCTCCCGATAAGGTGGGTGCAGACTGCCCTAAAGTCAAATAGTCCAAACCAATGGCACAGAGCGTCTCCATTGTACGACGGATGGCCGGAATGTTTTTGAATAAATCAGCAACTTCGCCAATAGACATCTCCAGCACATCAGCGATTGACTTTCCTTTATACTGAACGGC
>JAJDEK010000129.1 GCA_029259875.1 Planctomycetaceae bacterium | reverse complement strand
TACAAGCATTTCTTTTCGAATCCTTCGTTATCTGTTCCCTCAGACTTCCTTGTTACCTTTACAGAAAGGTTGAAGCCAAATGCAGGATGAGGGTAGTTCAAGAGTACTCATCTCGACAGCTTGCTGAAAACAATCATATTTGCACCAAAACTGCCATCACTACGATGTCGACATCAGTATGATAACACCTTTTGATTTAATGTGTCTAGCCCAGACTGAAAAATAACGCAGAGCCTGCAAAACACGACACAAAACATACCCATTCCACCCAAACCAACTCGACTGGTGCCTCAAAACCGGGCACAACACCCGGTGCCCAAAATACAGGCACCGCCCCGGCTGTTTCAGCCTCAAAAACAACACCCAAATCGCCAGACACCTTACTGCAAAGCCCGACAGAGCCTTAATCCTCAACATCAGTTTCCAGTATACCGGAAACTGACATCAGTGCTGTTTAAGTATCTTCAACTAGAACCTGATTCGATTGAAGAAAATGGCACTAAAAGCAAACTCGATTTTGAAATTCAAGAAGATAGAAAAAGAAGCGAGAAATCGGACTAGCAACCGCTTGACGATTTCAGTGCCGATCGTCAGTCTTTAACAACTGTGTAAATTAACTTGAGAAATCTGCCACGATTGCAGGGGAAAGCTATGATTCGGATTGGGATTATCGGTATTGGTTTTATGGGAATGGCTCATTATGAGGGAGCAAAAAAACTCAAAGGAGCCAAAGTTACGGCAATAGCAACGCGTGATTCCAAAAAACTGTCAGGTGACTGGAGTAGCATCGAAGGAAATTTCGGACCACGCGGCGGGCAGGAAGACTTATCAAAAGTCAAACAGTACAAAGACTATCATGAATTGCTCGCTGACCCAGAGATTGATCTGGTCGACATCTGCCTGCCCACGGAAATGCATGAGAAAGTCGCGCTCGACTCCATCGCAGCTGGCAAACATACACTTGTTGAGAAGCCAATCGCCATCGATCTTAAAGCTGCTAATAAGATGGTTAATGCCGCGAACAAAGCGGGCGTACAGTTCATGGTCGCCCAGGTACTGCCCTTTTTCCCTGAATTTCAGTTTGCTGTCGAATGTGTTCGGAGCAATAAATACGGAAAACTTCTGGCAGCTCACTTCCGTCGTGTAATGGCTCCTCCTAAGTGGTCGGAAAATATTGAAGACTTCCAGAAGCTGGGAGGCTGGGGAGTCGATCTGCACATTCATGACAATCATCTGATCAGTCTGATGTGTGGTGTTCCTCGAAAAGTCACTTCGCGCGGTATTGAGAACCAAGGTTACGTAAACCATGTGCATACAGTCTATGACTACGATGACCCCAACCTGGCAATCAGTTGTGTGAGTGGAGGCATTGCCGCACGTGGACTGGAATTTGCCCATGGCTATGAACTCTATTTCGAAGACGCCACAGTCCTGTTTGGTGCCGGCACAATGGGGGTAGGCAAAAATAAAGAATGGGTCGTCAGCCAGCCTCTGACCTTGATTACTCAAAAAGGCCGCTTGCAACACCCCAAATTAAAGGGGGGAGACGCCTGGTGTGCGGCCTTTACACTGGAATTACAGGCCGCTGTGAATGCCCTTAATTCTGGAGAAGAACCAGAAGCCTTATCGGGGGCACTTGCGAGAGATGCGCTGAAAATTTGCTATGCCGAAGCCAAAAGTATCCAGACTGGCCGATCCATACCAGTGAAATAAGTGTCTCCCTGTCTGCCATGCTCTCTTTTCCACGATCACACCATCGAACCTCAAAGGGTTTTTCGAAATACGGCGGTGTATTTCTTGGTTAGGCAGCGAAATTGAGTTAGTCTGACTTCCTCTAAAACAAATTCCTTGATGATTCGGCAACCTAGTTCCCATGCTTGAAAATTTACCTCTGCAATCCGTGAAATATAAAGGACTCACAATTGAGGGATATTCGCGCGCTGCGGTACAGAGTTACTGGAGAGTCCCCGAACTCAAATTGGGTTTCGATATGGGGGGCAGCCCCTGGTCATTCATGGGGACTTCGACTTTTTTTATCTCCCACGCGCATTTGGATCACATGGCAGCATTGCCCGCTTATGTTGCGCGTAGACGTATGATGAAAATGAGTCCCCCCACTCTTTATTTGCCTGAAGAAGTAGTGGATCCGGTTTGGAACATGTTAAAAAGTTGGCAGCAACTGGATCGCGGGCGCATGGAATGTGAACTGGTTGGTCTTAAAGATGGGCAAGAGGTTCAGCTTTCCAGAGAACACGCCGTGACAGCATTTCGGACGAAGCATACAGTACCTTCGCTCGGGTTCCAGGTCTGGGATTGTCGTAAAAAGCTGAAATCGGAATTCATCGGAAAACCAGAAACGGAAATTCGGGATGCCCGTATGTCGGGAATTGATGTCAGCGAAGAGATCCGCGTCCCTTTGGTGTGTTACACCGGAGACACAGCTCCTGCGGGTCTGGACCATTTCGAGACATCCTATGAGTCAAAAGTGCTGATCACCGAGATGACCTTTTATCGTCCTGAACACCGGCGCGAAAAAATTCACAAATTCGGCCATATGCACATCGACGACTTGATCGAACGTGCCAACCGATTTCAAAATGAATTGATCATTCTTGCGCACTTCAGTACGCGGTATCATGATAGTCAGGTAAGAAACGCTATCAAAAAACATCTGCCAGCAGAATTACAAGAGCGAGTGCACCTCTGGATGTAGGCTTTTGAACCAAATTAATCATTCTGAGATGATAGTTCTCAAATCATATTTCAGAGACGATTCGAAAATCTGGTAATCTTCGCATCTGGCAGCAGACGCAAAAAAACCTGAAGGGAACGTTTCCCTTCAGGTTGAGCGCTTTTCAACATAGAAAAGTGAACGGGGTTACGCGTTGGTTTCGTAACCCTTGCGTTGTTCGCGGCTCTGCCATTGATTGGCATCGTCATCGCCGATAATCTGCTCGGTTTTGGGATCCCATTCCAAAGAACGATTCAAACGAATCGCGATATTAGCCAGATGGCAGGTCGTAATTGCACGATGATGTGTCATGACGTCGGAAATGGGTTGCTCCCGTGCATCGACACATTCATAGAAGTTTCGCATATGATCACCGGGTTTACGCCCTTTATAGAGCTTAGTAATGGTATCACTGGAAAGCGGTTTGTTCTTCAGCTCTTCTACAGGTTTTCCGGTCAAATCACCACGACTGACGAACATTCGACCTTCCGTACCAGTGAAGAGAATTCCATTACGACCATCACTTTTGATCGTCATTTTTACTTCATTCGGAAAAGTACACTGCACTTCGAACTTCGAAGCAACATTGTAAGCATCAGGCTTTGTGGGCATCCCATTTTTCAGAGGAACTGGATGCACTGCTGAAATAGGCACGACCTGAGTAGGACCAGACTTATCCATACCAATTGCCCACTGGGCGATATCCACATGATGTGCACCCCAGTCGGTCATTTTACCGCCGGAATATTCATACCACCACCGGAATTCATAATGAGCGCGGGTTTTGGGATTCCCCTTGTCTCCTTCTTTAGGCTTCCAGCGATAATCTGTCATAGGCGCTTGTCCGAGCCATTTTTCCCAATTCAATGTTTTGGGAATTTCGGCAACGGGAATCGGACCACTGGGCCCGATACCACCAATAGCACATTCCACTTCGGTGATTTTACCCAGCCGGCCTTCTTTAACAATAGCCAAAGCGTTCAGGAAACGTTGTCCCATTTCACTCCGCTGCTGCGTACCAACTTGAAAGACGCGTCCGGTTTCTTTCAAAGTCTTGATGATCTGCTTACCTTCATCAATCGTCAATGTCAGCGGTTTTTCGCAATAAACGTCTTTACCGGCCTTCATCGCTTCAATGGCAATCTTCGTATGCCAATGATCGGTTGTGACAATCGTCACAATGTCGATTTCCGGATTTTCGAGAATCTTCTGATAGTCTTCAAAAACAGCGACTTCTTTATTGTTCCCTTTTTTGCCCTGAATGTCTTTCACTCTGTTGCGTGCTTTATTCGCGTGAGCGGCATCGACATCACAAACAGCAATCACATCGCCATATTTCATCGCGTTGGGACCAACGCCATTCCAGCGACTACCCGTTCCGATACATCCCACAACAGGACGATCATTGGCTGCCTTAAATTTGTATGCACTCGCAGGATCAATATCAAACCAGAACGGAACACTACTACCCGCGACGGCAGCAGCGGTTGTTTTCATAAAATCACGACGATTCTGCTTATTGTTACTCACTGAAGACTCCTTATCTACAAAAATTTGTGCACGTTGATCCAATTGTATGAATCGTTTTAATGCAGGAAGATTTATTGTGACCTGCTCATTATAATGAACAGGGAAAGCGCTTTGCAAAGATCAAGCGATTTTTATATCTGTTTTGTGTTCTATTCTTTTAAGTACGTATCTGATGAGATGCTTGCTAAAATGAAACTTCAGAAAATAAAAAACATCCGTAAATGAGCACTCAAAGCAATACGATATTTTTTATACTAGACCGATGTAGCTCGCAAAGCGATCTCTTTATAAGAGAAGTTAATTAAATTAGCCGATACCCGAATCAAAACAATGCGCACAATCTTGCATGTTGATATGGACGCGTTTTATGCGTCGATCGAAGAACGGGAACACCCGGAATTGAAAGGACAGCCAATCATTGTTGGTGGTCGTTCCGATCACCGCGGTGTTGTTTCGGCGGCCAATTATGCGGCACGTGAATTTGGAGTCCACAGCGCTCAGCCGATGAAAACCGCCCGCAGGCTTTGCCCCCACGGTCACTACTTTCCAGTGCGAATGGACGTGTATGCCGAAGTTTCACAATCCATTCAACAAATTTTTCGAAAATACACACCGCTTGTCGAGCCCCTTTCGCTCGATGAAGCGTTTCTCGATGTCACCGGTAGTGAGTTATTATTCGGAACCGGACAAAAAATCGCAGTCTCAATTAAACAGGAAATTAAAGAAGAATTGAATCTGATCGCCTCGGTGGGAATCGCGCCCAATAAATTTCTGGCCAAAATCGCAAGCGATGCTGATAAGCCAGACGGATTAGTGATTGTAGACCCTAAGCGCATACATGACTTTCTCGACCCCTTACCTATTTCACGTGTCTGGGGCATAGGCAAAGTCGCCAACAAACGATTTGCCAGCCTCGGTGTCCAAACAGTTGCTCAATTACGGGCCATTGACTCGAAATTATTAGGTGAGTTATTTGGCGAACAAGGTCAACACCTCTGGGAACTCTCACGTGGCATTGATGAGCGACCTGTTGTTTCTGAACGTCGCGCAAAATCGATTTCGCGCGAGACTACTTTTTCTCAAGATGTCACTGATCGAGAAATTTTGAAAACGGTTTTGATTCAACTGGTCGAAGATGTTGCGCGAAGATTGCGCAAAAATGGACTACGAGGTAAAACCATTCAACTCAAAATACGCTACGATGATTTTTCCACGTTTACGCGCGCCGTAACAATTAATCAACCAACAGACATCACAAAAGAAATTGAAGAAGCGGCATTACTCATTCTGGAAAACAGGCTCCCGCAACGAACTCTATCCATCAGACTGATTGGCATCGGAGTAACCGGCTTTGATAACGGACCATTACAACAGCGATCCTTGTTTGATGAAGCAGACCAGCAAAAAAACTCTCGTCTGGATCATGTCAAAGATCAAATTGCTCAACGATTTGGAACAGAGTCGTTAAAGCGCGGCACTCGGATTTCTACGGATGAGGATGATTCTGAAGATGAGCCAAGCATATAAAAGAGCTATTCTTTTCTCTGTGTCTCTATTCATATCTGGGCGAGAAATTATTTTTGAGCAGGTGCCCAACGTAGCTCTTGGATCGTGTCAAAACGAACCTTCGAGTCATTGGCGCTGTTCTGACCGGCACGACTACTACCTTGATCGATTAGTTTTTGCAGATCAGCGGTCATTTGTTTAACGATTTTTGGACGTTGTTGAGTCAAATCGTTCTGCTCACCGATATCAGAGTCCAAATTGTAAAGTTCGGTAACGGTTGGCTTCCCACGAGATTGCTGAAGATTGCGACCACTCATTTTGAAGACGATTTTCCAGGGACCATCACGGTAAGCAAATTCCCCATGATTGGAATGGCTCACAAGCGATGTGCGACGCTGATCCGTTTTCTTCCCCAGCAAAGAAGGCAGAAAACTGATGCTATCCTCTGCCCCGATGGGGGGTAATTCTGCTCCCACAATTTCCGCATTCGTCGCAAACAGGTCGGTCAAACACACCATCTGATTACTCTGTGAGCCAGGCTTAATGTGATTTGGCCAGCGTACAACGAGTGGAACGCGGTGCCCACCTTCCCAAATATCACCTTTGTGTCCGCGATAGGGGCCACTGGGAAGATGGCCCGCATCGACCAGATCATCCCAGCCGGTGTAGTGTGAATGGCCGTTATCCGCAGTGAAAATTACGATGGTATTTTCGGCAATGCCTGCTTGATCAATGGCCTCAATAATCTGACCGGCAGACCAATCTGTCTCCATCACAAAATCCGCAATGGGAGCAATTCCACTTTTTCCACGAAACTTTTCCGATGGCACAACCGGTTCATGAGGTGAGGTCATAGAAAAATAGAGAAAGAAGGGAGATGCTTGCTGTGCCTGATCATGAATGTGTTGAACGGCGCGTTTTGTGATCTCTGGTAGAATCTTCTGCATGCGCCAACCTGGTACGGTGGGTGCACCAACAAAGCCTCTCGGTAAAACAATCCCTTCACTGTGGTCCAACTGAAACCCTTCGGTTGGCTGAGCCGTAACACGGTTATTTTCAATGAAAGCAAATGGAGGAAGGTTGGGAAGATCGACCCCAAAATAGTAGTCGAAACCGCGTGCTGTCGGTCCTCCCTTAATCGGTTTTGTAAAATCCCATTGAAACTTCCACTGTCCGTTTTTTTTCTCCATCATACGGCTAGGCTGCGGTCCAGGCCAATTCCAACCCAGATGCCATTTCCCGATACAGGCTGTGCGATAACCTTGTTCTTTGAGGAGTCCCGGAAGCGTTGGACGATCCTTCGAAATCAAAGGCGGCTCATAAGCGGCGACTACCCATTCCTGCATACGCGTACGCCAACTATAACGTCCCGTTAATAATCCATAGCGAGTCGGCGTACAAACCGCGGACCCACTATGCGCATCGGTAAAACTCATTCCCTGCTGCACAAGACGATCTAAGTAAGGTGTTGGAATTTTATTTTTTGGATAGTGTGCCTGGATATCTCCCACACCAAAATCATCAGCCAGAATCACAACAATATTAGGGCGTTCCTGTTCAGCTGCCTGTAGCGAACAGACGCTGGTGCTCATTAGAATAAATAAGATCAATTTCACATGCATTGATATCTCCTATCAGTTATTTGTCAGACTAGTCGTGCTAGCGGGTTGTTTACGACTACTAATGTAAATCAGAGTGAACCCTACTATCACCAGCAACAAAGAACTCCCCAACCAGAGTAGAGGCAGGTGCTTCTGGTTTTCGAGATTGACTTCCCATTCAGAAAACGCATCCTGATAATTGGCAATCGTAATTAAGAGCCCATTGTGAATCATATGCAACATGATGCCAGGAATAACACTGCGAGCGAGAACATTCACGTATCCC
>JAJDEK010000128.1 GCA_029259875.1 Planctomycetaceae bacterium | reverse complement strand
TATGAGTTTCCCGGTGATTCGCTGTCTTTGATGCCTTACGATGCCATTATGTTCGTAAATGTGCCCGCCGACGAATTTAATGTGATTCAATTAAAGGCTGTTCATGATTCCATCTTCAATCAGGGAATTGGATTCATGATGGTGGGGGGGGAAAATAGTTATGGGCCGGGGGGATATCATCGGACCGTCATCGAAGATGCGCTACCTGTGACAATGGATATCACAAAAAAGAAAGTGCTCCCCAAAGGCGCCCTTGCCATCATTTTGCATACCTGTGAATTTCCAGAAGGGAATACCTGGGGTAAGCGGATCACAAAACAGGCGATCAAAGTGCTAGGAGCGCAGGATGAAGTAGGTGTATTAGTCTATGATTACATGGGAGGCGAAAAGTGGTTAGTTGACCTGATGCCTGCCGGTGATTATGAGAAAATGGTACCCAAAATTAACGGTGCACAAATTGGCGACATGCCGAGCTTTGCAAACACGATGCGATTAGGGCTGGAAGGTCTCATCAAAAGTGATGCGGCCACAAAGCACATGATTATTATTTCAGATGGCGATCCACAGCCACCCTCTCCTAAATTGATCGGCCGATTTGTCAAGAATAAAGTCAGCGTGTCAATGGTTGCGGTCTTTCCGCATGGAGGCCGTGATATCTCAACGATGCGTGGCATCGCAGGCGCGACAGGGGGACGTTATTATTTTCCGTCCGACCCAAATCAGTTGCCTTCGATTTTTATTAAAGAGTCGAAAACTCTGAAACGGAGTATGATTCAAAACGAAACGATTACCCCCGAAGTAGGAATGATTTCTTCCGTTCTGAAAGGGGTTCAGGAAATACCGCCACTACATGGTTATGTATTAACCACGATCAAATCCAGGGCAGAAGGTGTTTTGAACGCGCCAGAGAAGAAAGAAGCGGAAGGCGATATTGACCCTGTCTTGGCATTCTGGCGTTATGGACTAGGAACAACGGCTGCATTCACTTCTGATTTATCCCCCAACTGGGGCGCTGATTGGGTGAATTGGGATCACTATAGTGCGTTTGTTAAGCAGTTGATGATTAAAATCTCGCGTGTTCAGAAACAAGCACATCTCAAAATGTGGAGCCACACCAATGGGAACAATGCCACGATTATGGTGGAAGATTTTCATCCTGAAGAATCGTTTCTGAATGTGGCGGCTCGTATTTCAGGCCCTCACGACAAACAAGAAACGGTTGTACTTAAACAAGTCAGCCCCCGCCGGTACCAGGCTTCAGTTCCTCTATGGGGGAAAGGACGCTATCAAGTGATGGCGATTGGGAAATCAGGAGACCGCGAAGATCATACTAATGGTGGTTTCATCGTTCCCTATTCTCCAGAATTTCTACGTTTCCGTTCGAACCCCATCGTGCTGGAAGAGATTGCTGAAAAAACGGGGGGAGAGAAACTGAATCCAGAAAACGCGGCGGAAGTGATTTATGGACGTCGAGAGCCCAAACAAAGTTCGAATCCTGTGTTTGACTGGTTTCTGATCGCCTTGGCCATTTTAGTGCCATTGGATGTTGGCATCAGACGCGTTCAACTTGATTGGTACGTAATCAAAAGCTGGTTTGGGTTCGGTTCAGAACAAAAAGCAAGTACAGCAACAATGGGGGCATTGCTGCAACGTAAACAAGGTGTTGTCGAAGAACTGGATTTACGCAAGGCGAATTCTTCGAGTATCGCAGAGCAGATTACTTCTCAATCCACGATTTCTAAATTGCAAGAACAAAAGCAAAAATCAACCAGACCAAATTCACAAACAGAAAATGCCCAAAAGAAAAAGACAGACAAAACAACAAATCCTCCAGGTGCCAAACCAGCCGCTGATTCAGGTGATAATGCAACCACAACCGGTCGATTACTGGATCTCAAACGAAGACGACAGTCTGAAGACGAAAAATAATACGAATTTTATTCTGCGGAGAGAGCAATATGAACCAGCCAGAAGTAACTGAAGAACCTGCAGTATTGCAGGCTGAAGCGGACCATTTTAAAAAGGTGTTTGATGAAGTTCGTTCTGAAGTCGGCCGTATGATTATTGGCCAGAAACGGGTTGTCGAATCAACATTATATGCGATGTTCTGTGGAGGGAATGTTTTACTGGAAGGCGTTCCAGGACTGGGAAAAACAGAATTGGTAAAAGCGCTTTCAAGGGTATTAGAATTAGACTTTCAGCGGATTCAATTTACGCCTGACTTAATGCCGGCTGATATTATTGGAACCAATATTATGAATACCGATGAGACGGGCACTTATCGGTTTGAATTCCGAAAGGGACCGATTTTCACTCAACTCTTGTTAGCCGATGAAATCAACCGCGCTTCCCCCAAAACGCAGTCTGCTTTATTGGAAACAATGCAGGAAGGGACTGTCACAGCCGCAGGAACACAGTATCGACTTGATCAACCATTTTTTGTGCTGGCAACACAGAATCCCATTGAACAGGAAGGGACTTACCCATTACCCGAAGCACAGTTGGATCGTTTTATGTTTAAAGTAAACGTCCCATTTCCAAATCGGGCTGAACTCAACACAATTGTGCAGCAAACCATTCTGAGACAGCCAGTAGAATTGAAAAAATTGTTAAACAGTGAGCAAATTCTCGAACTACGAAATTTGTTGGAAAAAGTCGTTGTCGTCGAACCGATCCGAGACTATGCCATTCGGTTGGTGCTCTCCACACATCCCGGAACAGACTTTGCCAGCGAAGAGGTCCGGCGTTTTATCCATTGGGGCGCCAGTCCGCGTGCCGCACAATCTTTAGTCAAAGCAGCACGCGTTCGTGCTCTCAGTGAAGGGCGGGCACATGTTGCGTTTGAAGATATTCGCTATTTTGCCAATGAAGTACTCCAGCACCGGGTGCTCATGAATTACGATGGTCAGGCAGAAAATATCAATGTGACTGATTTGATCGAACAGAACTGCAAAGAATTACCAGAAAAGGATTGATCTTAGGTGTCTCAGGGAACTCAAGTAAATCAATATACTGCTTTGTTTGATAACAAAACGTTATCAATGTTGGAGAGATTACGTTTAAATCCAACGCGACGATTGACGAATCGTAGTCGTGGTGAGCACCTTTCCGGCAAAGGAGGAACCAGCACAGAATTTTCAGATTATCGGAACTATGTTCCCGGTGATGATGTGCGTTATATTGATTGGAACATTTTTTCCCGATTAAACAAACCGTTCATGAAGCAATATCAGCATGAAGAAGAAATGCATGTGGTGCTGATTATAGATGCCTCTTCTTCCATGGATTATGAGGACAAGTTTTTGCGTTGTAAGCAATTGGCCGCAGCTTTCGGTGTGATGGGACTCTTGAACTTTGAAAAAGTAAGCGCCTATTCCTGCAATCACAAAGGGGGACGCCCCGTTAACTTATCGCCTTGTACTGGTCGAATTAGTATGAAGCGTTTATTTGACTTCCTGTCTTCGATCGAAGTCGGTGGTAATTCTCCGATTGAATCAGCAGTCGAAGATGTCTTACGTTCACATCGTGGACGCGGAGTTGCCATTGTTCTCTCCGATTATGAATCCTTTGGCGATTTACAGCGCCCTTTTAATATGCTCTTTAGCGCAGGCTTGGAATTGTTTGGAGTTCAAATATTAGCTCCCTCTGAGATCAACCCGGAAATCAATGGTGATTTACGTTTGGTTGATAGCGAATCAGGGCAGACTCTGGATATCTCTTCGGCGGGAGATTTACTGGGACTGTACCATGAACATCGTGTTTTATTAGAAGACCATCTGTCAATGCTCTGTCGGCAGCGTTCCGGGCGATTTCTAATGACCAACAGTGGTGATACACTGGAACATGTCGTCTTTGATTTACTGAGGCGGAAAGGGTGGGTCAGATGAATTATTGGCCTGGCTTTTATTCCCTTCCGGGGGCCTGGTACCTGTTATTGCTGTTACCATTGGTGGTCTTTTATTTTTTGAAATTAAAGCGGCCCCATAAAAGTGTTCCTTCACTGGCGCTTTGGAGCCAAGTAATCAACGACCGTCGTGTTAATTCGCCATTTCAAAAATTCAAACGTAGTATCTTGCTGTTGCTACAAATTTTGTTGCTGCTGTTCTTAGTTCTGGCATTGATGCAACCCTATATTCAGAGCGGAGCGGAGCGGGCGGAATATTTGCCAATTCTGATTGATTGTTCTGCCAGTATGGCGGCAACGGATCCTGAAACAAAAGAATCACGCTTGGAACTCGCGAAGGAACGTGTCACTGAAATTATTGATAATTTACTTCCCGATCAACGTGTTTCCTTAGTTGCTGTTGGCTCGACAGCACGTCGATTGACTGACTTTACGGATAATCAGCGCATTCTTAAACAGTCGCTTGCTGGATTAACGGTAGATGATGTACCAAGTAATCTGGAAGATGCCTTACGGATGACACAAGCCCTTTCAAGGACAGTGCCGATTAAAACGGTACTCTTTTATTCAGATGGAAATTTTCCCCAGGAAGTAGATTTTGATCTTCCTTTTGAACTAAATTACCAGATGCTCCCAACAGCGGGATCGAATGTTGGAATTACCTCTTTCAATGCACGAAAAAATCAAACTGGAAACTGGGATGTCTTTATACGCGTTGAAAACTCTGAAAAAAATGAAAGCCCTGTCACAGTAGAATTGTTACAAGATAGGCAGAGTATTGCTAAAGAGGAAATCGTATTGGGTAAGGGAGATTCACAACGCTTGGAATTTTCTATTAGTGCCGATAAGAAGTCTTCTCTGGAAGCCATTCTGATTCCTGGCACCTATGACAGTTTGCTTTCAGATAATCGCGCCTTTCTCAACATTCCTCAATCACGGTCGTTGTTAGTTTTCATTGATCCTGATCTCACGAGTTACCGTTATGCGTTAGGAGAAAACAAAGATCTGGTATTGTATCCCGAACAGGATGGCGCTGCGGGACCTCCGGAATATGACTTGGTCATTTCTTCCTATGAGAAAAATATGGACAAACAGGCTTTGGTAAAACTGGGAGTCGGTTTTGTGCCTGATGATTTAAAAAGCTATGTTTTACTCGAAGTCAATTTAACAGATGTCGTAGACTGGAATCGTAGTTCCGCTTTATTGAGGCACGTAGAGCTGGGTGATGTGCAAATTACAGAGCAGCCTGTTTGGGCAGAGAACGCAAAAGTTGAGAATCTGGAAGAATTAGGATATGAAGTTTTAATTCATGGTCGATTGGGGCCACTTTTATTACAAAAACGAAATTCGGACGGGCTGGAGTTTTACTTTTTATTCAACACCGATCGTTCAACGATGCCTTACCGTGTTGGTTTTCCGATTATGGTTTCTAATTTAATACAGCTTACTTTACAGGAGGCTGGAATCGCAGAAGTGCAGGCCTCTGCAACGCCTCTCTTACCTACCGTCGAATATGTGCCAGAAAAAAAATACAAAATCAAAGCACCCAATGGAAAACAACTAAGTGCTGAAAGTAACAAAAATGGAATTGTGTCTGGTGTTGCTGCCTTGCACGTGGGTAAATACCTGATAAGTGGTGAAGGTGCGAAATCAGATGAAATTAGTGTAAGTTTATTGAACCCCCTGGAGACATCCCTCGTTTCCATTGACGAGATTCAGTTTAGTGAAGTGCCAGTCTCTGCAGCGCAAACGCAAGTTGACAGTGATAAGCCGCTTTGGAGTGAGTTTGCATTTGTTGCATTTGTATTACTGTTGTTAGAGTGGTGGTATTTTCAGCGTCGTCCTACTGGAATCCCTGCGTAAATAACTCAAGGAAAGAGAGAATCTGCCTTTATGATCCAGAAAGTTCTGCATTATTTTTGGTTGTTTTTCTTTTTAGCTCCCGGAGTTCTGTCTGCGCAGACATTTCCCTTAACGGTTGATATTCGGCAGCCTACA
Organism: Planctomycetaceae bacterium; assembly: GCA_029259875.1. Classification (GTDB taxonomy): domain Bacteria; phylum Planctomycetota; class Planctomycetia; order Planctomycetales; family Planctomycetaceae; genus Gimesia. The sequence goes on along the minus strand of JAJDEK010000128.1, from coordinate 8,603 downwards.
CAATTTCCCAAAGGTGATGGCCCGGTGGCGTTTGTCTGGCAATGTTCCGTGTCTTCGACGGGGTTATTAGAAGGATACTTTCTGGTCACAGCGCATGATGGCCTCGAAAAATACGGCACGTTCAAGTCGCATGATGTCGCAATGCATGCGGGCTTTCATGAAATACCAATGATGCTGCCACCCATCAAAGTGGATAATCCCTATTCTGAGATTAAATTGAAACTCAGTTTTGTGACTCCAAACCAGCAGTACGACTTTAAAGATGAATATACATTACGAGTCGGGCGACGTTTTCATAGAACGTTTGCCGTTGGAGTCTGCGACCCATTTGATGTTATCCTATCGAAAGACTTAAAGGAATTTTTAGAACGCTTAGACTTTGAGTCAATCAGTCCCAAAGAGCCCATTCAACTTGATATTAATGCACTCAAACAAACGATTCCCAATGTGGCTTTATTAAGAAATCAACCACTGTCTTTAAGCGTGAAAACCGTTTCCATTCATCTGCCGCCTCCTGAGTTCCCACAATTGCCGATCGATTGTCATCAGTATGACATTCTTGTCATTACAGCACGTGGTTTTGAACAACTGGAATCACGTCACTTGAAAGCGATTTATCAATGGGTCAGATCAGGAGGAAGTTTATGCTTACTTGCTGGTTCTGTATTGGAACAACAACAAGTTCAGTTTATGAACAACCTTGTTGAAGGCAAAAATGCGGCGCCCTTTTTAATCGACTCAGAGGGTAAGCTTGTAATTGATCAGACGGAACAGATCTGGTTTCAACGAACTGGTTGGGGCAGGAGTGTGATAGTTTTGTCAGATGCACTGGAAGAGAAAAGCCTTACTCCTGCTAATCTGAATCAAATTCCCTTTTTTTTATGGAAGCTACGAGAATCACAAAGAAAATATTTCGAGAAAGAAAAAAAGTGGGATTATCAAACACTGGTCAATTCATTTCTAATGAGAGAAAAAAGAACACGCTATTCCAACATAAATTCTTATTCGGCTAATGAAATTCTTAACCTGAATTATCGACCGATCTATACAGGGGGAGCGGTTGTCACTGACTTAATGCCTGCGGAAATGCGGATTGTTCCTTCTTGGATTATTACAACAATTCTGTTGGGTTATGTGCTGATTATTGGTCCGGGTGAATATTTTATTCTAGGAAAATTTGGGTTACGGCGATTTACCTGGATCACATTTCCATTAATTTCAATATTTTGTGCGGGTTTTGCATTTGTCGTCTCTGATTATTATATGCAGACATCCTATGAACGAAAAACACTGACAATTCATGATTTAGATACTCAGGGAAATCCTGTTAAGGAAAATCAAATTGAATTGTTATTCACTGGTTCTTACCAAAAAATTGAAACGAAAGTCAAATCCGGACTTTTCACTCCCTTGAATCATACGGAATTAGGGATGACACAAAATTATAATATGTATTCGCGTAACAGAGTTCAGTCTCTAGTAGGCCCACCCTTTTATTCAGGAACGATTCCCACGCAATACTCAGTTTTTCAACTGATGCCTCAATGGACACCTCAACTGAATCGCATGATTCAGAATTATCCAGAGGATTTACAAGCAAACTTTGACTGGTCTTCTATCAAAGTGAATCAACTCAAGTCGCATCAAGGTCGCGTAAAACTCAGAGAACAAATCAAAACTGCTTTCGGAAAACGAGTTAAAGTACTGATTTACCAGGGTCAGAAGAATGGCGAAGTCAAAAAATATTCGCTCTTTACAGAAGAAGATTATCCGCGAAACAGGAATAATTACCGTTCGGCGAAAGACTACGCACTATTTAACGAGTTTTTACAGAACAACCAGCAGTATTATGGGAATCAGAAACAAGAGCGACATAGCTTTATGGATGATCTGTGCGTACGCAATCAAAACGGACTTTTTCAAATTGTTTCACAAACATCACCATCTGGTGGTAAAAATTATGAAGACTTGAGTATTCTGGATCCTTCTGATTCCAGGCAATGGTTAGTTGTCGTTTATGTTCCCGGAAATGACCAAGACACGATCTATCGGCAGTTTATCGTTAAAGAAACTTAAATCACCACTTCTTACTATTAATATAAAGAAGAATTTACATACCAATGAGCATACAACCTCCCATGGTGGAAGTGAAAGATTTGTGGGTCCGTTACGGAACGTACGAAGCCGTCAAAGGCATCTCCTTTTCCATTCCGAAAGGAGAAGTCTTTGGTTTCATCGGTCCCAATGGTGCCGGCAAGTCATCCACAATCAAAGTATTGGCGACTTTACAGCGTGACTATGACTGTCAGTCGGTCAAAATTAATGGGATTTCCGTTGGAAAGGCTCCGCATTTGATTCGAGAGATGATCGGCTATATGCCGGATTTTTTCGGTGTATATGAAGATTTGACAGCCCGGGAATATCTACATTTTTTCGCAGCCGCTTATCGTATTGATCGAAAAAAACGAAAAGCGATTGTCAACGATGTTCTGGAACTGACAGACTTGACTGCAAAAATAGATGCCCCCGTTGATTCATTGTCACGTGGTATGAAACAGCGTTTGGCATTGGCGCGGGTCTTACTTCACGACCCCGATTTATTATTGCTCGATGAACCAGCTAGTGGACTGGACCCTCGCGCTCGAATTGAAGTTCGCGAGCTCTTGGTTGCATTAAAGGAAATGGGAAAGACCATTATCATTTCCAGTCATATTCTACACGAGTTGTCGCAGCTCTGTACCAGTATTGGAATTATTGAAGCCGGGCAATTTGTCACTCAGGGGTCGTTAGATCATATCTATAAACGTCTGGAATTAAGCCGCATCATTCATGTTCAGGTTGTAGGTGACATGAATGGTATTTGCCAAAAAATTGAAGATATCGATGGTGTGAAATCTGTTACCGCACAAGCAGATCGCCTGGCAATTCAGTTGCAGGAAGATCGATTGGCTGTTGAAGATCTGCATGCAAAGATTGCAGCCACTGGCGCAAAGATTCGCATGTTTCAGGCGGAAGCGATGGACATGGAAACGGTGTTCATGAAGTTAACGGAAGGGAAGACCGCATGAAAATGAGGAAATTCCAAGTCAGCCTTCCGCTATTAGCCAAAGAATTAGCGGAAATGGCAAATCGCCGGCGGACCTATATTATCAGGACGATCTACGCACTACTATTTCTGGGATTTGTCGGTTTTATTTATCTCGAATCAATATCAGGCCTTCAAAATAACCCAATGGCCATTCTTGGGCGCGGGCGCCAAATATTTGAATCGATGGTTTATTTGCAATTTACTGCGATCTATCTTTTTCTGCCTGCGATCACTTGTAGCGTTATCACTCAAGAAAAAGAACGAAATAGCCTGGGACTGTTATTAATTACCAGATTAAGCCCTTCCACAATCATTCTGGAAAAATATCTGGGACGTTTAATCACGATGATTACGTTTTTAATGTTGGGGCTTCCAATATTAGCATTTGCCTATTCGCTGGGCGGTGTATCGCTGGCCATGTTTATCAACGCACTCTGGTTATTGTTGATCACCATGCTCCAGGTCGCGGCGCTAGGAGTGTTATGCTCAAGCTTCTGTCGCACAACGGTATCAGCCTTTATTGCAACTTACGTTGTTGGTTTTTTTATGCTGTTTGGGCTAGGTATTCTATACGGGTTAAACCTGTTCTATTTTGGAGATCTCTTAAGATCAATTTCAAGGTCACTACAAGGAGCTCCGTATTTAGCTAATTATTTCAATCGAGGTGGTGAGGAACTCTGTTTCATCATGTTTGGGCCTTACTGGTTTGATCGCTTTTCCATGAGGGGAGGTGCAGCTTCGGTTTTCAGTGTATTCGTTTTTAGTATCCCGATTATGATCACAACATTTATGTTTCTGATTTTTGCTCACTATTTTCTGGTACGACGTGCTTTTCTTCCCGCACGAAATTATTTATTGAATTTATTCAAATCGTTGGATCGAGTATTTAGCAAGATCAATAATAATCGTGTTACTCGCGGAATTGTACTGGTAAAAGAACAAATACAATTACCCGAATTCGCACCGATTGCCTGGCGTGAAACCTCTAAAAAGTCTCTGGGAACGTTCCGATATCTGTTTCGGATTTTGGTGACACTTGAAGTTCCGATACTTTTTATATGTGTTCTTATCGCGACCGGTAGCCCACGTCCTGTCGTTGACGGGGCAGTCATTTTATTATGGCTTGTTTGGGGCTTGACGGTATTATTGTTAGCAGTTTCAGCGACCAGTTTGATTTCTGGTGAACGCTCACATGAAACATTGGATGTGCTATTAACAACGCCCATTTCGGGAAAAGAGTTATTGCGTCAGAAAATCGCCGGCGTGAAGCGTTTGTGTCTGGTACTATTGATTCCTCTGTTAACGATTGTGTTATTTGAAACCTGGTGGAAATGGGAGTATTCCTATATCGCTTCGGGTTATCGAAATGAATATGCCCTTCAATGGTTTGCCTATCTCGTCGGATCGTTGATCACACTTAGTATCTATCTGCCAATGTTGATTTGGTTATTCTGCTGGATCGGCATGAAAGTGAAATCACAAACCAAGGCCATTCTTACTGCATTAGGCTTGATTATCGTTTGGTGTATTCTACCGTTTATTCTAGCGTTCCCTATATTTATGTTGAATCCGTCATTTGACGAAGACTCGATCATCTATGGCTTATTTCTGAGCCCGGCCTCATTTGTGGTCATTAATGAAATTGCGGAATTTCATGAGTTTGGTACCCCCTGGATTCCTCTACTGGTCAATACTATCATTTATGGTGGGTGTTTATTGTTGTTTCGATCTCAGTGTCTTAATCACATCGATGAGAACTTAGGCCGCTTGAGTGATCAGGATATCCATTTCTCGCGAGATACCAAAATTCCAGTCAGTGACCAACCTATTTTTAGTTCAGAATAATGACTCAATATTCATTCATAAAAAATCTGAATAGACTGCTCAAACACCAATTACTCAATGTTGGCTGTCTTGCTTTATTGCTTTGCTTGCCATCGTCAATTTATGCACTTGAAATAGAAGAAGTGATTTGGGGATTTGGTAATCAGTCAACACAACAAAAGATGATTCCGCTCTCACTTCTATTGAGTAATAACACTCCCGAAGTATTTGATGAAGTGATGTTATTGAATCGGCAACAATTTAACGGCTCTAAAGTGGGGGCCCCACTTATTCGTAAAGTATACCTGACACCCTATAGTTCAAAATGGGTTCAGTTTTACCCCTATATTATTGATCAAGGTCAGAATAACTGGTCCCTTAATTGGGGCCCAGCTTCTATATATAGCCGTAAAATTTCCAGTAGAAGGAATGTCTCCCCTGCTAATGAGAATGCGACTCGTAATCCTTCACGTATTATCTTAACCAGTCTTGACGCACTTTCGCGAAGTGGAAGCCATTTCAAACAATTTCCTGAAGAACTATTCCCTCCTTCAGTGACTGCTACTGATTCTTTAGCTGAAGTGATTTTAGATCATGTTCCCAAACGCTGGGAAGCTGCGCGTAGAAGTTCATTTATGGATTGGCTCTATCAAGGAGGAGTTCTGCATTTGCTTCCAGATTCTTCAGGTGCAAACCTGATATTTTCTTCAACAATGAATGAGCTGAATGCCCCCTTTCAATATTTCCGCGTTGGTGCAGGACTTGTCATTCGTCATGCAGGGAAACTGAAGGAACTCAATAAAGAAAAGCTATTACTCGAAATTGAAAAAGTACATGCGATGGAATTAGCAGGTATTGATGTATCCCAGCCATTAAAAGAAAAGAAAAAAAAACGGAATACAAATAATCAAACAAATAATGACTACCAATTTGGAGATACCAACATCGGTTTTCTGCAAAAGCTCTCCGATATGACCCGACCTGAACACAATTGGGTAATGATTTATCTGATGACTTTTGTATATATTTTTGTGATTTATCCTGGATGCTATTTGTTTAATAAAAGACAAAAAGGATATCGTAATTCTTTACTATTCCTATTCGTCGCTGTGGCACTCTTCAGTACGATATTTTGGGGTATTGGAAAACGTGGTTATGGTGAAACCACAACAATGAATAGTTTAATCATCGCACAGCCTCTTCAAGATGGTCAATATGATTTGACTTGTTGGATCAATTCCTTCGTGACAGACGGTGCTGAATATCAGTTTTCTGCGATGGGCGAGGGTGTCATCTTTACGACTGCTCAAGAAACAGAGAAAATACGCGGACGCATTTTTAATGGTGTGGGTGGTGGGTTCGTTGTAGATATCCCACCATTTTCTGATCGACGTTTCATGTATCGAATAAAGTCTCCCTACCAGAGGCAGGACTTCGAGGTAATCGACTATAAGATTGAAAAAGACTCAATCCTGGATGCATTAGCGATACTGGTAGGATCGCCTTTGCCTGAAAATATTACGCGAATTCAAGTATTGCACGGTCGCGTTTTGTACGACCTCAAACAATCCAAAGAGGAAGGCAACACATTATTGGTACTTGGTAAGAAACGCTCACCACTTTCCGCATGGAGATCATATTTAGACTCAGATACACTTACTGCGCCTCGGTTTAGCTATGGGGACGAAGAGCAAGAGCCTTCCAAAATCTATGAAAGTTTGTATGAAAGGCTCGTTTTGAAAAAACTAAACATCGAAAAACGCCGTCATCTGAATAATTTCACAGGTGACTTATCTCGGCTGCAATTGTTTATTTATTGTGATCTTCCCGATGAATTTAAGCTTAAGACGGACGTACAAGGGGCACAACAAGGGCGTGTTCTATTTGCTAATGAATTAGCACTACCTGGAAAAAAGAATGACAGTAAAAATGAATGAGCTGTTTCTAAGTGAACCTGTGATTGATATTCAAAATATTTCTCATTCCTTTAAAGGCCATCGTGCTTTGCAAGGAGTGAGTTTTCAAGTCCAGCCAAAATCTCTACATGGATTTGTAGGTCCGAACGGCGCAGGAAAAACAACAACACTGAAAATAATCTGTACTTTATTGCGCCCCCAGGCCGGTAAAGTGGAGGTTTTTGGAAATGATGTCAATTCTTCAGTGAAAGAAATTCGTAAACGTATTGGTTTTATGCCCGATCACTTTAGTACATATCGCCAAATGACAGTTTATGAATATCTGGATTTTTTTGGGGCAGCTTACGGATTGAGTTTGGAGCAGCGCGATCAGGTAATCAATGATGTCCTAACATTAACGGATATGGATGGCCGAAAAGATTCACTGATCAGTGGGTTATCACGGGGGATGCAGCAACGCGTCAGCTTAGCTCGCGTTTTGGTTAACGATCCGGATTTATTACTACTGGATGAACCAGCCTCGGGTCTCGACCCTCGAGCGCGTATTGAACTAATGGAAATATTGCAGGAACTGAAGCGGATGGGGAAAACTATTTTTATCAGTTCCCATATTCTTAGTGAGTTGGCTGAACTATGTGATAGTGTCACGATTATTGATCGTGGAAAGGTGAAATATAGTGGTACCATGGATGGTTTATTAACGCATGAGCAGGAACATCCCTGTTATAAACTCACATTGGACTCAGAAGTGGAAGGCTTAGTCGAATCACTAGCGAGTGAACCAGGAGTGATGAATGTGGAAAAAACTGGAAAGCCTCGCGAACTTCGAATCTCCTTTGATGCGACCCTCACCACAACAGGGAATCTATTGTCCAAAATTATTGAATTACAAGGATCAATTGAAAGTTTCCAAAGAGACAAGAAACATTTGAATCAGGCGTTTTTAGATTTAACAGAGCAGGGAGTTCGTTAATGTTTCAAGGTACGTTTGCACTGTTCAATCGCGCTTTGTGTGTCGACTTTCGTTTGACACGAACGCACTTGTTTCGTTTTCTGTTTGCTGTCATGATTCTGTTTTTTTTAATGTCGGCCCATCTGACAAGTCAAGCCTTCGGCGCCGGTGGACTGATTTTATTTACACAAATCATTTATCTTAATTTTGTCTTTATTTTAATGGCAGGGATTAGTATCTTTGCGACTGCAATTACTGAAGAAAAAGAAGAACAAACCATTGGCTTGCTCTTGATGGCGGGAGTAAATCCCATTTCGCTCATGTTGGGAAAATCTTTGCCACGATTGGTATCTGCTCTTTTGTTGTTGTCAGTTCAATTCCCGTTTACATTACTATCGATTACATTAGGCGGTGTCACTTTATCGCAAGTGATTGCTGTCTATTCTGCATTAGCTGCATTTTTGTTTTGTCTAGCCAATCTGGGACTTCTCTGTTCTGTCGTATGTGCACGATCCCGTTCTGCATCGACTCTAGTTGTGTTAGCTCTGGTGTTCTTTTTTTTAGGTGCTCCATTATTAGAGTGGATATTCCAAATAATGCTGGATCAAAATTGGATGTCACAAGGAACGATGATAGCCAATTCAATCGAACAGGTATTTGACTGGCGTAGTCAAGTTTCTATTTTGAGTCAAATTAACTTAGTCCTCACCTCAGGATTCAGTGCTTCTCCCTGGGGAATACCATTTTGGTGCAACATCATTTTTGGACTAATCTTGTTCACCTTATCATGCGTGTTTTTTAACCGCTTTGCATTGACGGATGT
>JAJDEK010000127.1 GCA_029259875.1 Planctomycetaceae bacterium | reverse complement strand
CACGAAACTTTGTCCAACGAATCTTCCACCGATACGGATTCCAACGAGGAAGAAACAGAAGCAACTCTGAACCAGACAGCAGAAGTAGATCCAGAGAATTCTGATTCGGAAAACGTTCAGCAAGATACCGAAACAGAGTCGCCTTTTGCGTTTCTTCCTGGCGGAAATAATGCCACTTCAGACAAAAAGAAAACGGTACGGGAAGCGACCAATTTTTCATTTCTGCCTGGAAGCAACAATGACTCTGAACAAACTGAGAATGATTCAGCGGTAATCACATCAGAAATGGCGAACCTTGAAGAGGAAGAGGAAGAGGAATCAACTGAGGAACCCGTTTCAACGGTAGAGGCCGAATCAACCAATCCGGTGACTGTCACAGAAGAAACGACTTTGGAAGAAACCCCTCCAGAGGAAACAAGTTCAGAAGCAACCACGGCCACGACAGAGACAACATCTGAAGTCCGTTCTGAGCCAGAAACCCAAGTAGTTCAACAAGAGTACCGCAAACAAAAAGTTGTCTCCAAGAAATTATTTAAGCTCACGCTCACTTATGCCGTCGCAGCCACGATCATGGTGGCCCTCTTGTTGTACGCCAAATACCTCGGAGATCCACATCAACTGGAAAGTCTGCCCGATCTAAAACCGCCAGTAAAAAATGACGAAATCGCGCTTCAGTTGGTTCCCGAAAACGCCACCTTGCCTGCGGGACATACTTTACAACTCGGAGGGCCAGGACGGCGTTTTGGTAATGTCATGGTCACTCCTCTGCGTGTCACTCGGAGCCCGATCGAGTTTGAACATTACACGGGAGATAACACTAAAACCCGCGATCCATCACAGGATGTGCTGAAACTGTATCTCCGATTTGAAAACGTCTCTCTTGACCAGACTTTTGAACCCCTCGATCAAAAACTACTGTTAACCCGCGTCCCTGGTAAGACTCCAGACTCTCATTTGCGGGCAAATAATTTTGTCAGCAGGGTGGATCAAAAAAAGACGAACGGGGAACGTGTTCTGGTTTATGACATGCCTCCTTCCTGGGAGTGGAACTTAAAAGACCAAAACATCAACCAGGAAGCCAAACCACAAAATTTGAAACCGGGCGAAATTTTTGAAACCTATGTCGCCACAGATGAAGAGGGGATTGATTCTTTGAAAGGTGATCTCGTCTGGAGATTACAATTGCGCAAAGGTTATAATCCTAAATCTCATCGAGGGGTCACAACACTGATTGAGGTCGTGTTTAATAGCGACCAGATCCAAACAGAATCTCCTTCGGAAAATAAAGAATCTTTGCCCACCAGCTGAGTTCAATGGTTTCAGATTCTATTGAGTTGTGTCCGGTCTTAAGGGATCTCTGTTCCCACTATCAATAAAAAAACGCCTCGACGGTACTCCAAGAATACCATCGAGACGTTACGCGGAACCGCATATACGATGCGGTGAGGAATTATCAATGAGGACGATCTTTCCGCTGATGGTGCTGGCACAAGCCTCCAAAGTCAGAGACTTGCACCAGACACACTTTCAGGAGAGTACATTCCTGAAACTACTTCTGGACCACAACAAAACGGGCACCACTGTTGTTTCTTACTAACAGCAGTACGCTTTTCTTGTCTTTGGCTACTTTCAATCCTTGATTGAATTGATCCATTGAAGTGACTCCAGTGGTTCCTATTTTTTCAATGATCATACCTTTCATCAGGCCAGCTTCTTCAGCAGCACTTCCAGGTTCGACAGAAGTAATGACTACTCCCTTTACGTCGTCGGAATATCCTAACTGATTGGCCAATTCGCCTGTTAAAGTTTGAACTTCAATTTTTAGATCATTGACGCTGGTTTTTGACTTCTCTTTTTTCGAACCTTCCAGTGGTTTCTCATCTTTCGCAACAGAGAAGCTCTTAGGCATTTCTTTCATGGTGATTTTTTGATTGATGCGTTTACCATCTCTCAAAATTTCCATCATGTAGGACTTACCAACAAGCAGTTGTTCAACAATTCCCTGCAGGTTACGAGGTCCGGATACATCTTTACCCGCAAACTTCAGGATGATATCTCCCGTCTTCAACTTACTTGCTTTAGCGGGTGAACCATCCATTACCTGAGTGATGATGGCTCCCTGCCCTACTTTAATGTCAAAGGATTTAGCCAGATCATTACTGATAGGCTGGATCCCTACTCCCAGGAATGATCGTTTTACTTGACCATGATCAATTAACTGACCGGATACCCAACGAGCCATGTTCACAGGAATTGCAAATCCAACTCCATCATATCCACCACTGCGGCTGGAAATGGCTGTGTTAACACCGATGACTTCACCCTTCAAGTTTAAGAGTGGACCACCACTGTTACCGGGGTTGATAGCAGCATCTGTTTGTAAGTAGTCTTCTCGGTCATTGATTCCCGGACCACGACCTTTAGCACTGATGATCCCATTGGTTACACTCATACCAATGCCAAACGGGTTTCCAATAGCCAGTACCCAGTCTCCGATTTCCATTTGTGTGCTATCGCCCATGGGAATCGCTTGTAGGTTACTTGCTTCCGGAATTTTGATCACTGCAATGTCAGAGCGAGGGTCCATACGAATGTCACTCGCAGTAAATTCACGACCATCGTTTAATGTGACTTTGACAACATCCGCTCCACGAACCACGTGTGAGTTCGTCATGATGAGACCAGATTTGTTGATGATAAACCCAGAACCGGATCCCATTTTTCGGGGAGCCCGTCGAGGCTGCATCTGCTGTTGTTTCATCATGTCTTTAAATCGGGGATCATTTTTGAATAGATCTTGAAACGGAGAATTATCGCCAAATGGCATTGATTTCTCGCCGGAGACTGTGGAACTCTTACCAATGGTTTCAATTGCGACAATCGCAGGCATTGCTTTTTTGCTGACATCGCGGAATACATTGGACAGATCTTGTACGGTCGCTGCTGTGGGGATATCTGAGCTCGTATCTTTTTGAGCCACCCCTACTGCTGCGCCTACCAGACATGCGCTACCAATCATAGCGAACATCCAGTTTCGGTTTCCTGTTAAAGCTTTCATGTTAATACCCTCCTGCACTTAATGGCTTTAAGATTCGCCTATGGCCATCTCTTGTATGGAATACATAATAAATAAGTAACGCAGCTCAAATCTCAAAATTGCTCGAAAAATAACTCTGTTTCAGATTAAATTAGCTGAGATCATTTCAACCTGATTTAGGAAAATCTGATCCGGATGTGTGCACATCTTTTTAGCTTTTTGATTAATTCATCAAGCGGCTGAACTAATCATACTACGGACTAAAGAGGTAGATCTGTTGGGAACCCTTATAAAAAAAGATGACTTTTATGGCTTCAAGATCTCCTAATAAAGGGATCTGAAGTGATACTAGAGCCTATAAACCTGATTATTTTTCGACCAATTCCATGAAACGTTGTTTTTTTGTTTTCCTCAAATCGACACTAATGTTAATATTGACAAATACTTAGGGAATATACCCCAAGACTCTTTGCAGCCCAATTCTGTTGAAATTGGTTGATCACTTGATATTCCTCAACGACATGAAGTAAGAGGAGGCCCATTAATGCTGTACGATCTCAAGCCTGGCGAGATCGATCGACTCCTTGAGGAGTGTCAAAAGAATCTGGGTTACCAATTTTCTGATATGGAATTGTTGAAGTGCTGTTTGACTCATACTTCTGCTGCTAAAACACGGACCGATTCCAACGAACGCTTAGAGTTCCTGGGTGATTCCATTCTAGGGTCAATCGTCTGCGAAAGCCTTTATCAACAGTTTCCCAATGCTCCTGAAGGTGAATTAACCCGGATTAAGTCAACCGTTGTCAGCCGGAATACCTGTACCAGATTAGCACGCGAAAAAGATCTTGATCGATTTATTTTTGTGGGTAAAGGACTGGCGATGACTGAAGCCCTGCCTGAGTCTTTATTGGCAGGGATGTTTGAAGCAATCATCGCCGGAATCTATCTGGATGGTGGTATCGAGCCTGTGCATGCTTTTTTAGACCCACTGATTGAACGCGAAAACTACAAAGCCTCCCGCTCGGTGCATGGATTTAATTATAAAAGTCTGTTGCAGCAATACTCACAGAAGAAGTTCTCTGAGACTCCGATTTATGAATTATTGGATGAAAAAGGACCGGATCACTCCAAATTTTTCCAAGTGACAGCAATCATTGGTGATCATCGATACGAACCAGCTTGGGGCTCCACCAAAAAAGAAGCCGAGCAACGCGCGGCTTTCAATGCACTGCGTGATAATGAAAGTGATGAGGAATGGGAACTTCCTGCGCTGCCGGATGCCGTTTGAATCACTTTCTCAAATTCATTCAATAGAGATCCATTGCTCTGAATTTTTTCACTCTTCTGTAATCTCTCGTCTGTAAATAGAAAGGGCCGAGAGAATACGGGAATTCTCTCGGCTCTAAGATGGGGATGATGTGTTGGAGTGGCCCAGAAAGGGCTGACCCGCCTCCACGGGTCGGTGGGATTGTCTCTCTCTTTTCTCTTGAATTTTAAAGTCTCTCAACTCTTTAAAATTCGATGGGTCTCTCTCTTTACCCAACGCACTGATAATGCAGCAACCGTGCCAATCCCAATAGAAAGGTGCTGTGATTTCAGGAATGTGCCCTTAAACTCTTGAAAAAAAGGAACGAACGTTATTCAACTTCTTTGAGTTATTTTTCGCGTCTTTCGAAATTGCAAGAATTGCAATGCAAAACCCCTCGGATTTACCCGCAAAATGTAAGACTTACAAGCGGTCTCAGAATGGCGCCGATGCGAAATCCCCGATTCATCGCTTCGATTTCGGGGCATAGTCAATGACTTCGATAGAAAGTTTCCCCACCGCTTGAAGGAGAGGCAGGAAGATGGTCAAAGGCGCTGGTGCATTATCTGCGAGGCTGGAATCGGTGAGCTTAATATGACCTGCCCCAATTCCCCCTTTTCCCAAAGTCGCATCGAGAGGAATCCATCGATTGTCCAGAAAGACCTCCGTCCACATATGACCGCCAAAGCTGGAACGACTTGGGATGTAGACCATTCCTACCGCAACTCGAGAGGGCAGGTTTTGTGCCCGCAACATTGCCGCCAGTAAAACCGCGTGTTCGGTGCAATCCCCCTCCATATTTTTTGCCACCTCAGCCGCCGAGGCCAGTGCTGTGGAAAAATTCTTTTTTCTCAAGTTCTGGTAGACATAGCGTTCCATCAGGAGCGACTTTTTCCAAGGGTTTTCCTCGGATTTGACGGCCTCTTTTGCATATTTCACAATACGCGGGTCATCGGACTGAATGAATTGTGTGGGGGTTACAAACTCTGAGCCGACTTTACTTTCAGGAAACTGAGTAGGAATAGGTGCTTTGGATACTGTTAACTCGATACTCTTCTTATCGAGGCTCTTGACCTGTTGTGTGTCTCCCTTAACAAGGAACTTTGCGGGATCTCCATCTTGAAGTGTAACCTTATACACTGCTTTTGTAGTATCATGCGCACGTGGGATCGGTGAGACTTTAATCAGTGTTTGTACTGCTAAATCGAGTTCCTCACCGGAAATCTCTTCCAATGCCGTTTCTTTGCTTACCGTATAGGTCAACATGGAGGAACCCAGGAAGTCAGCCGCGGTTTTGGGAATCTCTCCCTCCTTAGTCACATACAAATCAACGGTCATTCCCGGCAATGCAGATTGTGTCATCTTAACATGTAGGCACTTCCCACGGCTGTCACCGTATAGATCAACGGTTTCATAATCCAAGGCAACAAGTTGAACTTCGGTTACCTTATTGTATTCAGGAAGCAGCATCGAAAAGGATCTCTCTTCTCCTGGCTTCATGGGGGATTTTTTGAACATACGCTCCAAATAACTTGGTGAGTGGAACGCAGGACTCCATTTCAGCTCAGATTGACTTACCTGATTCGCAATTTTGGTTTCAATTTTTAATTGACCGTCCTTGACGAGTCCTTTTGAAACGGTTGAGTCAGCGGGCGGATTTTTCATTTCAAAAGTGTAAGATAATAGTTCGCCTTTTGTATTTTCAACGGTTTTTAAATGGGTGCCCATATTCAATACTTGCCCGAACCGTTTAATTTTCAGATACGAATCACTTTGACTACGGATCACTTTACTGCCAGCCTGATCTTCAACGCGGGTTTGTGAATAGGCATAGCCTATTCGCTGAGTATTAACATAAATGACCTGCCAAACATCTTCGTCTTGAATTTCGGTTTTGGATGCCGCCGTTGAATCTGTTTCATTGGCAGGGTTTTGCGAACAAGCGTAGACGCCGAGAAAGAATGAAAAGATGCTGAACCAGACAAGGACGAACATCGTGAGGCTTTGAGTTCTGCTGTGAAAAAGAGTTTTCATGTATCGGACCTACTAGATTGGGTAGAAAACATCTATCAAGTGTGGTTCAAGCTGCTTATACAATATTATGCATCTATCTCTAACAAGCAATCACAAACAGAATCGGCAAAAGAAATAATCCCCACAATTCTGGTTTGAATTGTGGGGATTATTTATTATTACAAAGATAACCGAAGACTAAAGCTCACTCAATTTCGTCCTCGACCTCAATTTCATTCTCAACCTCTTCAGCTTCGTCTGCATCTTCAACCGCATCTGGATCGTCTTTTACTTTCAAAGTTTCTTCTTCATCCGGCTCACTCACTTCATCGTCAGAGGCTTTTGTCGCTGCAACCTGACCTTCTAGAGGCTCTTTGATTGGCTGAATGAAATACAACTTTTTCGCGTTTTTAGCACGTAGCTGTTCGATACGTTCTTCAGCAGCGGCGCGTTGGTCGTAGGAAAAACGAGACTCTTCTTTCATGCTGCCTGTAAAAACACCCCAAAACAACCGTCGACGAATCTCTGCTTTGGCTGCTTTCTTCTTGCGAACCGCCTTTTTCTTTTTTACGGCTTTTTTTTTCTTGGGAGATGTTTTTTCATCAGCCTCGGCTGCTTCGGCCTGACGGCGCATTTCCAGACGACTGGGAGACTTTCGTGCCATTGTTTATTCTTTGGTAAAATGGATCTTTAGTGAAAATGGGAACATCCTGCAAGGATTAGCAAGGGAACTAGCATACCATTTCATTTCCTGAATGACTACGGACACGGAAGCACTCAGTGAGTGAAGAGCCCATTTTTTTGAATTTCTGACTTTCAGTACCCAACTACAATTATCTGCCAATCAATTCAGCAAGGCGAAAGCAGCCTCTTTTGTGGAAGCCCAGATCGTTCTTGATGGGGCACTGTACGTAATACCATTTTTGTGTGTCCTATTCTACTCAGACTCGATTTATTTTTGATAGAGCGAGAATATTGTTATAAAATGTTTGATAAAAATGGTTTATGTCGAATTTGATCCGGAAGATCTCAAGGGTGTTTAACCAATATCTTCGAAATAATCAGAATAACTTATTTAACCGGACCATGATGACCGATCAATATGGATAGCAATCTACTTGTTTTGTTTGCGCAGCAGGAATGACTCACTGTGTAAAACGAGGCGAAAAGATACAGCTATGATTTAATGGACGAAAACATAAACTCAATTGGGAACGGAGTTGTTCATGAAACGGTATCGTAAGTGGGTCTTGACGCTGGGGATCATGGCGGTGACTCCCGGTATCACAATGGCCGGGCCCTTAGATTTCTTCAGTAAGAAATCAGAACAGACAAGCTCGACCGCTGTATCCGGTAAACTTTCAAATAATCAGAGAGTCGCGAATGAAATCGCAGACGTTCTGAGAAAAGCACGACTGACCGGCTACAACATGGAGGTCGAGTATAACAAAGGGGTTGCAAAGCTTTCGGGTAAAATTCCGACTGCCGCTCAAAAAGCCCAGGCAACGAGTTTACTCTCTAGAATTAACGGTGTATCTCGAGTTGATAACCGTCTGGAAGTCACCGAATCTGCTAGTAAGCAAGTTCCTATATTGAGCAGAGAACCCAGTAAATCAAGCCTGAATCCGTTCCGTAAACCTACGGACATTCAACAGGCTACTGATCCCTTCTTGAAAGCTTCTTTGAAACAAGCACAGTTTGAGCAATCAGCTGAACGCCCCGTTTCAAACATTCAAAGGGTATCAGGTCAGGTTTCTCGCGGTCCTGCTCCAAGTAATCAGCAAATGGCTGAGCAAATTGCAAAATCTCTGGGACCTGTCCTGGCATCAGCTCATGATGTGGAAATTCGCTTCAAGAATGGTACTGCGATCCTTCAGGGTGGCATCGGAACGGTACAAGAACAGCAAATGGCGACTCAAATTGCCCAGCGTGTTCCAGGAGTACGGAACGTCGAAAATCGTTTGCAGATTTTACAAGCTGCTCCACAACAACGTTCGATGATCCAGCCTACCAACCACATGAACTATCAAGCTCCGCATCCCGGTCCTGGTGGACCTCCTGCTATGGCTCCTCAGCCCGGAATTGGTGCTTCAAATAACGTTTACAATAGCCCTCATTTACCAAATGAAGCTTGGCCAACTTATGCACAATATCCAAACTATTCACAAGTTGCTTATCCAAGCGAATACAGTGCGAGTGCCTTCCCTTACATCGGACCATTCTATCCTTACCCACAAGTTCCATTGGGGTGGAGAGAGGCCCAATTGGAATGGGATGATGGATCATGGAAATTAAACTTCCGACCACGCACAAATCGTTGGTGGTGGTTTATGAATCCTAAAAACTGGTAATCGCTAGTTAAAACCATGACATTTCAAAGTGCCTTTCAGGAAGCATCGTTTTCCTGGAAGGCATTTTTCATGAAGCGATTCATTGATCAAAAGAGCAGTATCTCTGTATGAAATACTATTTGCCTGCTAAATCGTCAAAATCGTCATATTTTCACAAATGTTTTGAACGAACCTGCCGATAAGAAGAATATGGAGTCATGTTCTTACTCAGAACATGACATCTCCTTACCAGAGCATGATGCTCTCTAACACTGATAACGAAGTTTTGTTGTAAAGAAAACAGCTTTGTTAAAATCACCCGGAGGAAGAAGGATGTTCAAAATCGGGAAGCAATACACCCGTGCTTTGCTTTTGGGCTGTGCCTGCTTGTTAACACTCAGTACCAGTGGATGTACTCTGCTCAAAGGTGCGATTGAAGTGACATATGCTGGTTCAGTCTTCTGGCGTACCACTCCTTTAATCCCTGTTACCGCATACTGGTCACAACTGGTTGAGGATACATATTGGGAAGAAGAACGCTATGACAAGGTTCAAATTTTAGACCCTGTTGAAGGTGAGCACGCTCCTTTGTTCTGCCTTGATCCTCCTAGTCCCGATGAAGTCATTCGGGCTTTACCAGACAAAACTGGTGGCGGAGTTTGGTTCCTGGCTGAAACAACCCGCAACAATGTGCGTATGGTTGTAGAACCGATCGTTGACCGAATCGGTGAATGCCGCTTCTTTCCAATGGTTGGACCCGCTCGTCAACATCACTGTCACTATAAGTGCACCGTGTATTATGACAAGACGATCCGATCAGACTGGCCCATTCCATTCTCGAATCATGATCAAACAAAAGAAGTCGTTTACATCGACCACGATCACTTGATCCGATGTGCTGGACCGCCATCTGAATAATATCCGAAACAGAGACTACCCACTTGCAAAGCCGATGATTCTAACCGGGTGATTGAATCGTCGGCTTTTGCATGCGCAGTTCCCTAATTTGAACAACGACTGGTACGTTCCTCACGCTTTTAATTACTTGTCGGTTTCACTACCGCAAAAGTAGCAATGTCTATTTTACCTCGATCTGCGCCGTTACACGATTCAAGTTTGTTCCGCCAACAGTTGCCAGTAACGTTCCTATCGTCTTTGCGGCAAGGTCAAATGTTGCTTTGCCTTTCGCGTCGGTCGTGCGCACCTCATAGACTTCTTTTCCTTTCCAGAGACAGATCGTACTACCCGGTGCATCGGTTGTGATGTCTATGGTTTGCTGACCCCGGTCGATTGTTTTGGGTGCTGTCAATTTAGGTGTGCGTGGCGATTTCGCCCGCATGTCAAGTGTTGGGTCGCCCAGTAAATTCAATTCGCAAATACAGAGATGGTAACCGGCCGTCTTTATCGCATCGTCAGTCATGTCGGCCTTTGCCTGCATGAAGGCTTCACCGGTTGTCAATCCACGACCCAACCCGTGCGACCAGTACCGCGTCATGGTCATCGTCGTCCCGTCGAGTTTTCCTTCCAGGACCATCAGGCGAAAGTCCGAAGGTTTGTGAAAGTGTGCCTTGCCGGTCCGGATCGGAGCCACAATTGCGACCGTCCCCCCGTTTGGTTGGCGAATCATCGCCTCGACGATGGATGGATCATCCTTTGCATCATACTCGCCAGTATTGCAGGAGACCGTTGTGATCAGCGGGTATGCTCCCTCATTTTTCAGTTGCCCGACGTGTTTTGCAGAAAACATCGAACGCTCAAGAACCCATGCTGGTAGGTGACCATGCCCGTGGATATGTAGTTTCCCCGTCGTCTTCCCATTGATGAGGGAACTCAGGTTTTCGGCACTGAGGTCATGACTGCCTGGTTCCTCTTTCTTGTCCCAAGGCGTCTCGGTCGAAAAGAAACGGCCAACTTCGCCCTCTTTCCAGACTTTAGAAACGTAGCTGTCCCAACTCTTGCGGACTTTGGGATACGCGGGGCTATCGGTGCAGGTGTAAATCATCTGCTGGGCGAAGTCGTTGGTGGGATAACGTGACTCATAGGCAATCACCTTATCAGTAAAGGCTTTCACGTCTTCAGCCGTGCGCACCGGAATGCGTCCCAGTCCCACGTGGCCGTCCGGATAGGAAATCGCTTTGCGGTCTTCATCCCACTCGCCATAGGTCCCATCCCCGTCAGCATCCCAGTTCGTCTTACTCAGATAGACGATATCAGTCGGAATCCCCTCTGGTTCCTGCGCGTGCATCGTCCGGTGTCCCCCAGGGACCAGACCATCAGCGCCAGACAGACTATCTCCGCCTAACACCACCCACTGTGTTTCCTGCTGATCGATGTGTTTGCGCACACAGAGTCGGATCTTCTCCTGGATGCGCTCCGCTTTGTATTGTTTTTCGATCTGTTGAACAGTGATGATCTTTGTGACTTTGCCACCCTGTGTTTTCCATTCCGCAAATGGCTTCCAGGCAGCCGCAAGCTCGTCAGCCGTAATCAGTAACACTGTCGCCTTTTCAGAATTTGTGAGCGCCGGAATCACAGTCGGCATGCTAGAAGAATCTGTGGACGGGCTATTCGATGAATCTGGCTTGGAAGATCGGCGTGCCGCTGCGGCTTTTCGCAGGACAGTAAATCGTTTGGCAAATTCTGCATCTGATATGACTCCGTTACCATCTTGATCGACGGCTGCTGCAAACGCTTTTAGTTGCGCCTTGCTTAAACTAGGCAGAACCTTCGCAACATACGTCTGAAATTCATCAAACGTACGATCGGCTGCCACAGCCGTCTCCCCGTCTGCTGATACAATCACACCGGTGATCAGAATCAGTAACATTGACACCATTACCTGAGAACTCGACTTATGCATATTCAGCCCCATCTTCGTCAGAATTGAATCAAACGTGAGTCGATGATTATACCACGGTATATGAACAGCATTCCAGTAAAATGCGGTTGGTGCTGCCAATTCACTAAGAGTGGTGAATTTCACTACCAAGTGCGCTAACACCGTTTAGATGGTCTGCTTCGTCGTGATACTTTGGGGGCCGACTTCAAGTGCGAGTTTCCAATTTCTGAAAACTTCCAGTTTGAGTATTGTTACCCAGTCTTAAGCAGTCTGCGATTCGTCGACGGGTATCAGTTTAGGAATAGGGATTTGCAGTCCCACAACACCACCATGTCTTTTTTGTAGTGTTGAAAAGCGACATTTCAAAAACGAAAAGAGTTCCGCAGGAGGCTTCAGTTTCAAATAATGATTCACAAAAACGGCCATTTGCTCATCGTACTCTTTTTGACTATGTGAGTGCACATGATAGTGGCCTTCCAAACGGCGGATATCACCATCAAAGGCAGGACTGATGTGATACAGTTCGTGCACAACGGTGATCAATTTTTCCTGAAAGGAATGATTTAGGAAACGAGGCAGATAAAACGTCAGGATATACAGCATCTCCTCTTGATCCTGATAAATTCTTTGTGCCGTCCATTTGCGACCGTAGCGTGTTGTGTGGAGCGCTCCTTTTTCGAAACGCAGGGGAGTTAATTTTGCCTGCATTCCGTAGGGCACATTTCGTCGTGCTTGAGCGAATGCTACTGCAACCCGATCCATGTCCACATGCTGAAACTCGGGCATCCGCTGTGCAATATCACGGCACAGATCATACATGGCATGACTGAAATTAAAAGACTTTTTCGTTGACATGTTGTTCTTATAGTGCGTCCGATTTAACCATAGCGGCTTCAAAGCGATGATACGAGATCTAAACAGCCCTGGAGACGCTATAATAAACCTGGATACAAGCTAGAATCCTTTCTGCTACAACTTCACAACGACGCAAGGTCGAATCATCAAAATCTCTCTAGTGTGAATGAGCCGATGGCTCTTTCTGGGAGACATATTTGAAGGCGTAAAAAAAGCTAAGAGTATTTTCAGTTTTGAAATACCCTTAGCTTGTCAATTTTAGCAAGAACATTCGTTTTCGAATAGCCGAATTAAGCTTTCAGCAGCTTAATTCTCTTTCTCTGAATCTTCTTCTGCTTTTGGTTCCGTTTCTTCAGCAGTGGCAGTTTCAGTAGAATCTTCAACGACTTCTTCTTCTGTAGCCGCTTCCGACTCTTCTGTCGTAGCTTCTGAACTCTCTTCGAGACTTGAGCTACGTTTCTTCGGTTTAATCCGATCACGTTCGCCTACAAACTCAATGATTGCCTGCTCACCGGCATCTCCCAGACGAACTGTCGCCAGTCGGACAATTCGAGTGTAACCACCGGGACGGTCAGTAAATCGTTCTGCGATTTCATCGAACAGAATGTCGACTGCTTCGTTATCCCGAAGTTCAGAAAATGCCCGTCTTCGATAGCTCAATGCAGGAGCGATTGCCTGATTCCATTGGTTCCACTGTTCAGATTCACGCCAGCTCTTCCACTCACTCGAGTTTTTATCTGCTGAAGTCGCAAACTGTGCAGCGTTTTCTGTGTGTGGCTGTGCTTTCTTCGCCATCGTGATCAACTTCTCGATGAAGGGACGAAGCTCTTTTGCCTTTTGAATGGTCGTTGTAATACGCCCTGGAACCTTTGGAGCATTCTCTGCATCTTCATCAATTCTGACTGTCTTAATGAAGCTTGCGGCCATGTTCTTGAACATCGCTTTACGATGTGATGCGTTACGGCCTAGTTTTCGGCCTCTCATTCGGTGTCGCATGACTTAACTCAAAATTCTTCTGATTGCTAAGAGTAAATTACTCGTTGGTTGTTTTCTGACGAAGCGAGAATCAATTAAGATTAACGCGATTGTGATGAGGAGTTGGGGATCTTCATACCAAGACGCAGGCTGATTTGGCTTAGTCGTTCACGAACTTCAACCAAAGTAGTTTCCCCAAAATTCCGTACGTGTAATAGGTGGTCTTCTGATTTACCTACCAGATCACGAACGGTGTTAATTCCTTCGGACTCAAGACAGTTGGTAGCACGCACAGAGAGATTCAACTCGGCAAGGCTCTGGTTGAGTTTCTCTTCCAGCTCAAGATCAATCGGAGCATAGCCGGTTGTATCAAGCATTCCTTTAAGTCCGCCTTCCGGTGGCATTTCTGGGCCGGGCTCGCGGTAAGTAATAAAGGGATTGAGGTGCTTTCGCAAAATCTTGGAAGCTTCTACCAAGGCCATGTCTGGTTTAACAGTTCCGTTAGTCCAGATTTCCAAGTTCAGCTTGTCGTAGTTTGTACGTTGGCCGACGCGTGTGTCTTCAATCTTATAACGTACACGAACAACAGGAGAAAAAGTGGCATCCAAAGGAATGACGCCGACTTCCAGATCGTGTTGTGCATGTTCGGAAGCAGGAGAATAACCACGCCCGTTCTCAACAGTAATTTCCATATTGAGCGGAACATCGTCTGTCATTGTAGCAATGACCAGATCTTTGTTGATCACATCTACCTGATCGTCGGTAATCACATCGGCTCCAGTCACCACACCGCGTTCGTGTTTTTCAATTCGAAGCGTCTTGGAAGTGGAGCTAGAATTCTTGACGATCAAAGATTTCAAATTCAAACAAATCTCGGTGATGTCTTCAACCACTCCGGGAATTGTTGTGAATTCGTGTTGCACGCCTTGAATTTTGACACGTGTGACGGAGCTACCTTCCAGACTGGAAAGCAGGATACGCCGTAAACTGTTGGCAATGGTTGCTCCGAATCCACGCTCAAATGGTTCGGCTACAAACATACCATAGGTAGATGTCATTGAGTCCCGATCAGGGATGACACGGCTTGGTAATTCCAGTCCTCGCCAACGGATTCGCATTGAAATAATCTCCAAAGAACACAGCCAATAGAATATGATACTTAAATCATATTTCTTGTTATTTTTAACCCTAATTTTTTGCAAAAGCAAAAAGTGAATCACCTCGTTACAAGAAGTGATATTACTCAGACTCTTCGTTTTTTTGGTGGGCGACAGCCATTGTGTGGCAATGGGGTAATATCTTCGATAGCCCGAATCGTAATGCCTGCTGACTGTAAGCCAGTGATAGCACTTTCCCGTCCGGAACCTGGTCCCTTGACGCGAATTTCCATTTCTTTAACACCAAATTTAGCCGCTTTTTCTGCACAGATTTCTGCAGCTCTCTGGGCTGCAAAAGGAGTGCTCTTTCGACTGCCTTTGAAACCAGAGGTTCCCGCTGTTGCCCAGCAGAGAACATCGCCGTTTAAATCCGTAACGGTGACAGTGGTATTGTTAAACGTTGCTTTAATGTAAGCAACCGCTTTCGTGATATGACGTTTCACTTTTTTTCGTTTGACTTTAGCCACTCTTAAACTCCTGGTGTTTCTGTCAGCGTGTTTTCAGAAACTAAAATTCTATATTTAGAATATCTTATGATCGCAGCCACCAAAACTTATGGCGACCAATTTTTTATGAACACATTCTTGTAATCTTGGTAAGACAAAAGCCAATCGCATTGAGAACATCAGGTCTAGTTGCGAGCATCCTTAACACCTTTTTTACCGGCAACAGTTTTCTTCCCACCTTTTCGTGTACGGGCATTTGTTTGAGTGTTCTGCCCACGCACGGGAAGACCGCGACGATGTCGAACTCCACGATAAGACTGAATATCTCGCAAACGTGCGATGTCCTGTTGTGTTGCTCTGCGTAATTGCCCTTCGACGGAATATTCGGTATCTAAAAGATTCACAATCCGACTTAATTCATCGTCTGTTAAATCTTTTGCTTTCAACTGAGGATTGATACTCAACTTGTGACAAATATCGGTCGCTGTCACTCTGCCAATCCCATACAAATAGGTGAGGGAAATGCAGACAGGTTTATCATTTGGAATATCAACACCGAGAATACGAGGCATTTTATTTCACTCCGCTGGACGTAAAAACTGATAACATAAAAATCACAGAGACTCTACTTGAGACGATTACCCTTGACGCTGCTTATGGCGTGGGTTCGAAGAGCAAATGACATACACGCGCCCTTTTCGCCTGATGACTTTACAGCTTTCACAAATCCGCTTAACACTAGCTCGGACTTTCATCGTATTACGATTTCTCTATAAGTTTGGTTCACGATTATGAGTAGACAACGACAAGCAAATTCACTGCTCGTCTTTTGCAACCCGTGTAATTTAATTTGTTATGCCCGTAAAATGAGCAAACTCCGGCTTCGTAACAAACCTGTACAATTCCCGAAGCGGAGCGAATCAGGAAATTATAAACTTTACAATCACAAATCGACAAGTGACACACCCCTTTTTTGGGGATTTTCACAGTGACTTGTACGTTTATTCTTTACAGATCGCTCTCAAGTAGTCCTGAATAGTTCCGCATGACCAGATGGCTGTCGATTTTATTGACTAAATCTAATACCACGGAAACTACAATTAAAAGGCCGGTTCCACCGTAAAAACTTGCCACCAGGAAATCGACTCCCAGCCAGGTCGAAACCAAGGTAGGAATAATTGCCACAAGTGACAGAAATGCTGCCCCGACATAGGTAATGCGTACCATCACCTGTTCCAGGTAAGCCGCGGTTCTCGCTCCCGGACGATATCCGGGGATAAAAGAACCATAATCTTTCAGATTCTCTGCCATATCTTTGGGATTGAATGTAATCGCTGTCCAGAAGTAACAGAAGAAGTAAATCAGTACCACATAAGACATTGTGTAAATAAATCCACGGCTCATCGGCTGAAATGCTTCGTCTAACATTGCCCAAAACGGCAGACTAGACCATTGGCTAATCGCATGAAACAGAAAGTAAGGGAACATCAGTAAGCTGGAAGCAAAGATGATCGGCATTACACCTGCTTGATTGACTCGCAGTGGCAGTGACTGGCGTTGGCCGCCGGAAACTTTTCTTCCTCGAACATGCTTAGCACTCTGAATAGGAATTCTTCGCTGTCCCTGAGTAATCGCAATCACCCAGACCACCACGAAGACAAACACCAGTGCCAATATCAGTAACCGGTCAATACCGGTGTCAGTTCCTAAAGCAATTCCTTTTTCAAACGCTGGTTCAATCAAGCTCCAGCCCGCCTGAGGCATTCGTGCCAGAATACCTGCCATAATCAGTAAACTGATTCCATTTCCAATTCCATAGGCGTCAATTTGTTCACCAATCCACATCAGGAAGACCGTACCTGTGGTCATGGTGATGGTCGCGACTAAATGAAAGTAGAAGTTATCATACTTTTCTAAAATCAAACTGGTTCCAGATCCAAAGCCACCGGAAAGTGTGGAGATCCAAAAATAGCTCTGTACCAGACAAATGACGACAGTAGCGTAACGTGTATATTCATTAATTTTCTTTCTGCCAGCCTCTCCTTCTTTCTGGAGGCGTTCCAGAGGTGGATAGACCGTACCCATCAACTGAAAGATAATGGAGGCAGAAATATAGGGCATAATTCCCAAACCAAAGATCGTACTCTGGCCAATATTAGAAGCAGAAAACAAAGAGATGACCTGCATCACTTGGCCAATTCCACCTTCCTGACTTTGTAAGTCAGCTAGTGTTTTTGCGAGTTGTGCCTGATTCACGAAGGGTAGGGCAATCCAGAATCCCATTCGATAAATGGCTAAAAGTCCCAATGTGAGGACGATTTTTCTACGCAGCTCGGGAATTTTGAATAGAACTAATAATTTACCGAGCATAGGTGGCGGTCCTTTGTGTCATAGTTCAGCAAAAGCTTTGTGATAGATGCTGTCAGTTCAATTTTGATTGACGGCAGAATGTTTGAGTCTCGCAGCTAGTTGCTGAAATCAAGTCCTTGAATTATTAACTTATGACAAAATTCGACTTACAGTACCCCCGGCAGCTTGGATTTTTGTCTCAGCTGACTGGGAAAACAAATGAGCGGTCACAGTTAACTTTTTACTGAGATCGCCGTTACCTAAAACTTTTACTTGATCGAAGCGTCCCTTAGCCAAGCCTTTTGCAGCCAGTACTTCAGGAGTAACTTCAGCGCCGTCTTCAAATGCCTTCTCTAATGAAGAGACATTCACAACAGCGACTTTCTTAGCAAACTGTTTATTGTTGAATCCGCGTTTCGCAACTCGCATAGCTAGTGGGGTCTGACCCCCTTCAAAGCTTAGGCGGCGCGATGAACCAGAGCGACTTCCGTAACCATTTTGTCCACGAGTCGAAGTTTTGCCATGCCCTGAACCAGGTCCACGACCAACTCGTTTTCGTTTTTTGTGCTTTTTAATTCCGCGATGGACGTCATCAATTATCATTAGACCTCAACTCCTCTCAAACGTGCAACATCTTCCCGAGTTCGTAATTTTGAGAGTCCATCAATGGTGGCCTTCACTACGTTGATCGGGTTATTGGAGCCACGGCTCTTGGTGAAAATATCGGTGATCCCAACTGCTTCCACAACAGCACGCACGCCAGCTCCGGCAATGATACCTGTACCAGGACGAGCTGGTAGTAATAATACTTTTGCAGAGCCAAAACGACCAATCACTTCATGTGGCACAGTGTGCTCAACAACTGGAACTTGCATCATGCTACGATTTGCCTGTTTAACGGCTTTATCAACAGCTAATGGAACTTCGATTGCTTTTCCGTATCCCCAGCCAACACGACCTTGTTTGTCTCCCACGACAACTAAGGCTGTAAAACTAAACCGACGCCCCCCTTTTACCACGCAGGCACAGCGGCGGATTTGAATGACTGTTTCTGGCGTTTGCTTTCCACCTTCTTTTGACACGATATCTTCTCCAACTCGTTTTTTTGAGTGATGTCTCTACTAAAAATCCAATCCCGCTTTTCGAGCAGAATCCGCCAAGGCAGCAACTCGCCCATGATATCGATAAGGACCGCGATCAAAGGCAACTTCTTTAATCCCCTTTTCGACGGCTCGTTCACCAAGCAATTGGCCCACTTTTGCGGCGGCAGCAATGTTACTACCGTCTTTAAGTGCATCAGCAAGACTCTTATCTTTAGAACTGGCTGAAACCAATGTATTGCCTGCGGTATCATCAATTAACTGGGCATAAATATGATTGTTACTGCGATAAACAGATAAACGAATACGACCAGTATTACGAACCGTGTTGCGAATACGGAACGCACGTCGTTGCTTCTGCTTTTTCAGGGTCTTTTGTAATTTCATTTTACCGTCATCTTTTAAAAAACAGTTCCGCCAGAGGCCAGCCTGTTAACAGATTACTTTCAAATAAGTAGCTGAAAACGATTAGCTTGCAAAGGCTTTACCAGCTTTACGCCTTACATATTCACCTTCATAACGTATTCCTTTGCCTTTATAAGGTTCAGGCGGACGTACGCTACGAATATTAGCTGCAAATTGACCAACAGCATGCTTGTCTGCTGAAGTCACAACAATCTTTGTACTATTCGGTAGTTCGCAAATGACTCCTTTGGGAACCTCCAGCACGATCGTATTGGCAAATCCAACTTGTAGGCTTAACTTTTGACCGTTTAAGGTCGCCTGATAACCGACACCCTGGATTTCCAGTTTTTTCACAAAAGGAGTTTCAACGCCCTGAATCATATTTGCAACCAAGGCACGTGTTAAACCATGCAATGCACGATTTTGTCGATCATCATTTGGTCGAGAAACTTTGAGTACATTGGTTTCCGAATCTAACTCAACATTCATAGCAGGATGAAAATTTAAGGATAACTCACCATGTTTTCCTTTTACGGAAATTGATGGGCTATCAATTTTAACTTCCACTCCACTAGGAACGGGAATTGGTTTAT
This sequence comes from Planctomycetaceae bacterium, assembly GCA_029259875.1. Classification (GTDB taxonomy): domain Bacteria; phylum Planctomycetota; class Planctomycetia; order Planctomycetales; family Planctomycetaceae; genus Gimesia. The sequence continues at coordinate 9,068 of JAJDEK010000127.1, read as the reverse complement.
TACCGATTCGAGACATAACTTCAAATTCCAGTTAAATAAAAACGCTGCAGATCTCTAAGAGTCATAAAGTACTTCAGGATTACCAGATAGTACAAAGCAACTCGCCGCCTACACCCTCTTTTTTTGCTTCACGATTACTGAGCACGCCCTTGCTCGTTGAGAGAATACTAATTCCGAGTCCCTGCAGAACTTCTGGCATTGACCGTAAGTCCTGATAAGAACGACGCCCGGGTTTACTCTCACGAATGATCTTCTGGATAACCCGTTCTCCGTTGGGGCCGTACTTCAGATTCACTCGTAGAACATTTTGAGGACTGTTTTCAATAACCTCATAATCCCAAATAAATCCTTCACGTTGCAAAGCAGCGGCAATCGCTCCTTTGATTTTAGATGAAGGAATATCTACATAAGGCCGTTCAATTTGCAGTGCGTTACGAATTCGTGTCAGCATATCTGCAATAGGGTCTGTCATCATTAGCTGGCTACCCTCACTGTTTTTCTCCGACAATCTACTTTATGGTTGGTGTTTTAATAATTTGTTGACAATTAACTACTTGCGAAACGGCATTCCAAATTCGGTCAATAATAGAAGACCTTCTTGGTTATCAGCGGCAGTGGTCACAATCGTAATATTCATGCCCTGTGTATAATGTACTGAATCCGGATCAATTTCGAGAAAAACCATTTGCTCGTTTAAACCCAAGCTGTAATTCCCAGCACCATCGAAGGCTTTGGGATTCACTCCTCGAAAGTCACGCACACGAGGTAATGCAAGTGAAATCAGACGCTCCAGAAATTCATACATTCGAATTCCTCGTAGAGTCACTCGACAACCAATTTCTTGTCCTTCACGCAGTTTAAAACCAGCGACGGACTTACGAGCACGTGTAATTTGGGATTTCTGACCGGCCAGTAGTGTTAGATGGTCCGCGACCTCACCAAGACGTTTTCGATCTTGACTTGCTGAGCCAACACCCATACTGATCACAACTTTTTCGATTTGTGGCAGTGAATGCACATTGGTTCGTCCCAACTTTTCTTTTAAGGTTGGGACAATCTCTTCGCGATATTGTTTTAATAGTGTTGGTATTGCCATTGTTTTGTTTCAGATTGGCCGAGCTTCGGAACAACCTTCCTTACTGTAAACTACAAAATCTGATTATTGTTGCTGATACTTTGCTTTCGCAGGGCTGATTGTCCCCAGTGATGCACTGCAAGACTTACAGAACCGCTCTTTGCTGCCATCTTTGATGTAGCGATAACCGACTCGAGTCGCTGTACTACATGCTTCACAATAAAACTTAACGTTAGAAGTATCGATGGGCATTTCTACTTCCAATCGTCCACCTTGAGGACTCTTGGGATGTCCACGCTTTACGTGTTTAAAAACACGATTCACATTTTCTACCGTTATTTTTTTACCACCAGCTACTACGTTCAACACACGCCTGGGTGTATCGCCTGCATCTGCTCCGGTGATTACGATCACAGAATCGCCACGTCGTATCTTCATTGTCAGACTACCTCGTTTGCCAGACTAATAATTTTCATGTATTTGCGTTCTCGAAGCTCACGGGCAACTGCGCCAAAAATACGTGTTCCTCGAGGATTCCCCTCAGCATCAAGTAAGACCATCGCATTACTATCAAATCTTACATAGCTTCCATCATCGCGACGACAAGGGTACTTTGTGCGGACAATCACGCCACGGACGACCTGGCCTTTTTTGATCCCACTACCAGCCAGTGTCTTCTGGATGCTGACGACAATCACGTCGCCTACTTCAGCTGTTCGGCGTCCAGTACCGCCCAGCACTTTAATGCAGCGTGCTACTTTAGCCCCTGAATTATCACACACATCCAGATCAGTTTGCATCTGAATCATGGCTTTGCCTGTTCCTTATCAACCCAAAAGATGAGGTAAACCTTATCTTTAAACTTTGTACAACTAAAAAGACACCCAATTGCAGTCAATGCAGAAAGACGCTTAGTCTTTCTTCTTCTCTACAACTCGGATCATATCCCAACGCTTTGTTTTGGAACGTGGACGACTTTCGACAATCTCGACAGTATCCCCTTCCTGTGCTTCATTTTTCTCATCATGAACATGACATACAGTACGCCCCCGGATGGTTTTTCCATACATGGGATGACGATATCGTCTTTGGATTTCCACTCGTAAAGTTTTATCCATTTTGGCGCTAGCCACTGTGCCTGTTAATATTTTTCGCATTTTATTACCTCAACGAGCCTCATTAAGCATTCTTTTGTAGACTTAAGTCACGCTCACGCTGAATTGTCTGGATTCGTGCAATCTCACGCCTTAGTCGCTTGATGTTACTTGGTGCATCAAGCCTCTCTGTTGCCGCTTGAAACCGCAACTGAAATAACTCTTTTTGTGTTTCCTGCAGAGCGAATGATAATTGCTCATCATTCATCTCGCGTAATTCAGTCGCTTTGGTCATCAGTAAAACCCAATGATGTTTTGCAGTCTGACTCTAAATAAGAGCAGACAGGACAAAAGTGATAAAAAATTCAATAACTTGTATTTGACCAGATCAAATGGAAGGACGACGTTCGACCAACCTGACATTCACTGGCAACTTATGTGCGACACGTGCAAAACAACGTTTTGCCGCTTCTTTCGAAACTCCCGATAACTCAAACAACACTGTTCCCGGCTTAATGACGGCAACCCAGTGATCCGGCTCCCCTTTTCCTTTACCCATACGGGTTTCCAGAGGACGGGATGTTACCGACTTCTGGGGAAAGATCCGGATATAAAGTTTACCTTCACCTCGAACATATTGTGTTGCTGCAATACGGCAAGCTTCAATGGTATTTGCTGCTATGTGCCCAGGGTCCAGAGATTGTAAGCCCCATTCACCAAAGGCAACAGTGTTACCACGTGTTGCATTACCTTTTATGCGTCCTCTTTGGCTTTTGCGGTGCTTGACCCGCTTTGGCATTAGCGCCATCGCGATTCTCCTCATCTGAATAATCACCAAGGTCGATCCAAACTTTCACTCCGATAATTCCGAAGGTGGTGTGTGCCTCGCGGAGTCCGTAGTCAATATGTCGCTGTAAAGTCGAAAGCGGGATTGAGCCACGGCTGGCTTTTTCACGCCTTGACATTTCAGCGCCACCTAGTCGACCTGAAAGTTCGATTTTAATTCCATGAACGCCCGTTTCCATTACCTGGTCCAGGGCACGTTTTATTGTGCGACGAAAGCTACCACGCTTTGATAACTGCTGAGCGATATCTTCCGCAACCAATGCTGCACTTTGCAATGCATTATCAACTTCAATAATCTTTAATTCCATCCGACGACCGGTCAGGTCTTCCAACTCTGCTTTTAACCGATCAACTTCTTGTCCCTTACGACCAATAATGATCCCAGGACGGGCAGTAAATAAGTGCACGACAACCTGATCGCGAGTTCGTTCGATCTCGACCTTAGGAATACCGGCAAACTTATACTTTGTCTGAATAAACTTTCGTACCTTGGAGTCTTCAATCAACAGTGCCCCAAAATCTTTCTTGGAGGCATACCAGCGACTTCTCCAGTCTTCTACCACGCCGACTCGAAATCCGGTTGGTCGAACTTTTTGCCCCATGATTCAGGTTATCCTTTAAGTATTTCAGGTTGAGTTTTATTAGTTATTATGTTGACGGATCAACAATCAATATGATTTATCACGTCTAAGGAAGCTCTGGTGCTTCAATCGCAATATGAATATGTGCCATTCGACGCCGAATTGTATATGCCATACCTCTGGCACGAGGCTGAATCCGTTTAAACATTGGCCCGCCATCAACGCGTGCTTCTGTAATTTTCAGACCCTCTACATTACGGGCACCTTTGTCTTCAGCATTTGCGACCGCACTTTTGATGACTTTTTCGAGAAAACGTGCTCCTCGGTTTGGAAGATACTTTAAAGAATCCAAACCTTCAGAAGTCGTCATTCCTCGAACCAAGTCCGCAAAAGGACGAACTTTAGTTGCTGAAATTCGTGCAAATTTATGTGTTGCTCGAACTTGCCCCATGACAATTACTCCACTTCACTATTGCATAATTCTTATACGTTATCGACTGCCACAGTCGTAATAACAACAAACAAAAACGTTTATTTCTTCCTGGCGGTATGGCCTCGGAAGGTTCGAGTCAGTGAAAATTCACCTAATTTATGACCGACCATTTCTTCCGTTACATATACGCTTAGGTGAGCACGCCCATTATGCACCAAAAATGTATGACCTACAAATTCCGGAGCAATGGTTGAAGCTCGAGCCCATGTCTTAATCGATTCTTTTCTACCCGATTCGTTCAGCTTCTCAATCTTCTTAAGAAGCTTCACATCAACATAAGGCCCTTTTTTCAGTGAGCGACCCATAAAACTTGTCCTCAATCATCGAAAACGATATTTAAACTTTTAAAATCAAACTACTATATCAGAGCTTCAGCTGACCATAACGACGTGATTTACGCCGCCGAATGATGGCCTTGGAAGAAGCTTTTTTTCTCTTTCGAGTTTTTCCACCTTTGGCAAGCTTACCAGTGGGACTACAAGGATGGCGGCCGCCTGAATTCCGACCTTCACCCCCACCCATCGGGTGAGCTACTGGGTTCATGCAGGTTCCACGAACATGAGGACGTCGCCCCATCCATCGTTTTCGACCAGCTTTACCCAAGACGATTTTTGTATGTTCCGAGTTTCCGATTTCACCAATCGTTGCTCGACAAGAACTCGGAAGACGTCTGACTTCACCAGAAGGCAGAGTGATCTGAGCCCAGTTATCTTCACGTGCATTCAGAATGGCTGAGGTTCCTGCACTACGGCAGAGCTGCCCCCCACGTCCTGGTTGCATTTCTACATTATGAATTGCTGAGCCAAGTGGAATACTTGCTAAAGGCATGCAGTTACCCACATTAGGCTCTACTTTGTCACCACTAATAACAGTATCACCGGCGACCAAACCTTCGGGAGCAAGAATATATCGTTTCTCACCATCCGCATAATGTAACAATGCAATCCGAGCAGATCGGTTGGGATCATACTCAATACTATTTACTTTAGCAGGCACATTATCTTTACCGCGGCGAAAGTCGATCACGCGATACATTCGCTTGTGTCCACCACCACGATGACGGGCTGTAATCACACCTTGGTGATTACGACCACCCTTTTTCTTGTATCGTTTAAGCAGGGTTTTCTCAGGAGCCTTCTTACGATCAGTGATCGCTGCAAAATCGCTCACCGATGCGCCACGCCGACCTGCTGTCGTTGGCTTGTAGTATCGGATTCCCATAAATTAACCCCTCGAATTATTATTGGCTTCAAAACCAAACATTAAAAATATCTGTTAGTCAAACTCTATACAAAACACGTTTTTTAGAAGAACGAAATTCGATCATCTTCATGAAGCTCGACAATTGCCTTTTTCCATGATTTGGTATAACCAATTTTGTGTTTATGTCGACGCGGCTTTCCGAGTCGATTCTGGGTGCGAACCGAAACGACACGCACATTCCACAAGTCAGCTACTGCATTTTTAATGTCTGTTTTTGTGGCAGACTTATCAACAACAAAAGTATATGCATTATAAGACTCAGAAAGGTGAGTCCCTTTTTCTGTAACCAATGGCCGGATGACGACCTGATACGGCTTCAGTTGAACGCCTTTTTTTAAACCATCCGACATGACAACTAACCTCAATATCCAAACTGGACTATTAAACTACAAATCGCGTTAAATTAAGCTTCAGACCGACCAAGCAATTGGTCTAAAGCAGACTTGGTCAAAACCATTTGCCGTTGATGCAGAATATCATAAGCATTCAAATCAGCAGCCGGTGATACTTGTACCTTCTCAATATTTCGGGCAGACTTCCAGACAATAGGATCGTGTTGGTCGATGGTCAGCAGGCAGCTGATATCAGACAATCCCAAAGCTTTCAATACGCCTGTGACTTCTTTTGTTTTGGGCACTTCCATTGACAGCTCATCAATGAGCGTCACTTGTGCGTCTTCAAATTTACTTAAAAGAGCCATACGTGTTGCCAGCTTTACCGCTTTTTTCGGCAGACGATATGACCAGTCTTTTGGTTTCTTGGCAAAAGTGTGACCACCGCCTCTACGTACGGGTGTCCGAGAAGAACCAGCACGTGCACGGCCCGTTCCCTTTTGACGATACAGCTTTGCTGTACTGCCTCTCACTTCACCACGGCTTTTGGTTTTTGAAGCACCAATTCTCTTGTTTGCTTCGTACATCACCACAACGTCGTGTAACAATTGACGATTGATGCCGCCCGCCAACTCGGTAGGCTCAAACTCATATTTGCCAACTTCTTTGCCAGCTTTATCTTGAATTGCAACAGAAATCATTTTGACACCATTTATTAAGGCAGAACTGCCTGATTACTTCAAACACTCAAAAGAACTAATACTTATTGGTTTGGCGAATGATCAAGTCCCCGCCATTGGGTCCTGGAACTGCCCCTCGTACTAAAAGGAGATTGTTCTCCTCATCAACACGCACAACTTTCAAATGTCTTACAGTAATCTGCTTGCCACCATATCGACCACCCATACGAGTCCCCTTCATAACACGGGAAGGGTCTGCACTCTGGCCGATTGAACCACCATGACGATGAACTCGCTTTACACCATGGGTCGCACGTTGGCCAGAAAAATTATGTCTCTTCATAACACCAGCAAAGCCCCGACCTTTGCTGGTACCTATTACATCAATGAATGCTACATCAGAAAACACGGAAACCGTTAATGCATTTCCAACGGCACAGCTATGGTCTTCACCGTCTGTGCGAAACTCACGAATAAACCGTTTCGGTTCACAGCCAGCTTTTTCGGCAACGGTAACACCTGACTCGGTGCGTTTTTTTTGTCGCTTGCTGTCGAGCGAAGTAACATGTCCACGTTCACTGCGAGCTGCGAGACGGCGAGGTTTGTCTCCAAAACCAAGCTGAACCGCTTCGTAACCATCGGTGTCTACCGTACGCACTTGCAGGACATGACAAGGCCCAGCCTGTATTACAGTGACGGGAACCATTACCCCGCCATCATAAACTTGCGTCATCCCGACCTTTTTACCCAGTAGACCGACAGGCATACTCATCACCTTTAAACAACGGGAACAAAGCTCCTACGAAATCTGTTCACACAGAACAGCAAGAAGCATAGCATTACCAGCTAACGCTGGATCCCTAACCAATCAAGCAAACCTGGCAATTGCCAGACCTGCGAGCATCATAACGAAAACTGAAAAAGACTAGTTTCCGCCAGCGGACGCCTTAATTTTAATATCAACTCCTGCAGGCAATGACAATTTATTCAAAGCATCAATTGTTTTACCTGTGGGAGACAAAATATCTACTAAACGCTTATGAGTTCGAATTTCAAATTGCTCACGAGATTTTTTATCGATATGCGGTCCTTTAAGAACCGTATAACGTTCAATCCGTGTTGGCAACGGAATGGGGCCATGCACGATCGCACCAGTTCGCTTGGCTGTATCAACAATATCTGCTGCTGATTGATCCAAAACGGAGTGATCATAAGCTTCCATGCGAATTCTGATTCGCTCTTGACTCGCAACGGCCACCAATTATTTCCTTCTCTAAAATAAGATTCTCACCCTGCTTAGATACCTTCTCCGAGCAAGGAAGCGAGCAATACTAATGAGACCCTCTCCGCTTGTCAACAACCCGAAGAAAGCTTAAAACGCTTTTTTCCAAATTCTGACATTCTCTTGTGGAATGCTTACCATGCAGTGTTCATATGGGGACTTAGGTCAGCATTCACCAGAGGGATACGTTACACGCTCTTCCCTAAGATACCAAGCGATGAAGACTATGAATCTTCAAAATTATCCAATCATCTCTTTTAAAACGCTCGGCGGGGCAGGCGCATACTTCAATGGTTCCATTGAAAATGAGGCTCTCCCCTGGGAGAGGCTACGGATCTGGGTAGAATAACCAAAAAGTTGTGATAATGGCGATTCCACTTCCATCACACACAGATCGCTCCGCCACTCGGTATTGAGTACAGCGGCATTTCGTGAGCTGAGGTCGGCCTGAATATTTCCACGGAAGTCATCGGGAGTGACGACTTCCATTTTCATGATTGGCTCTAATAGCTGCATTTGGGCGTTCATAATGCAGCCATGTAACGCCTCGGAGACAGCGGCTTCCACGGCCACTTCATTGGTCTCCCCTTCTCTAGCCTGTGTATTGAGCACAACAAATTGCACATTCATTAAAGGGAAGCCAACTTGTCCTCCTCCCTCTAGCCCCATTTTTAATGTTTCCAACATTACTTTTTCATACGTCGGATCCAAATCACCTGGCTTCAACTTGCTGATAATGGAAACAGAAGAATCGCCTTTAAAAGGTTCTAGCCGTAGTTTTACTTTAAAATAAAGATTCCCGCCTGCAGACGGGCGATTAAATTCCACCTCTTTTTCAACTGCCTTCAATACCGTTTCGCGATAACTGACGCGAGGTTTATGCACACGGACGCTCAGGTTGAACTCTTTCTGCATCCGATTTCGCAATACTTCAAGATGCAGTTCTCCCATTCCAGAAACAATGGTTTGTCCTGTTTCTTCATTGGGAACGGCTTTAAATGTGGGGTCTTGTCTGGACAGCTTTTGCAGCGTTTCTTCCAGTTTTTTTCGGTCAGCGCTGGACTCGGGTTCGACTGCCATTGAGATCACTGTTTCCGGAAACGTGATACTTTCCAGCAAAATCGGATGTCGAATATCACACAGGGTGTCTCCCGTTGCGGCTTCTTTCGGGCCAATGACGCCGGCAATGTCGCCTGCATCAATGCAGTCTGTCTCAACTTTCTCCCGAGAGTCGGCGTGGACGCGCCAAAGCTGGCTGATCAACTCTTTCTTGCCAGTACGTGCATTTAACAACCGGCTCCCACTTTTCAATTGACCAGAATAGACGCGAATAAAACACAAGTCGCCGTGTTTGTCTGCCTGAATCTTGAATACGAGACCACATACAGGCTCATCGACTGAAGTGTTTCTCGATTCAGGTCC
>JAJDEK010000126.1 GCA_029259875.1 Planctomycetaceae bacterium | reverse complement strand
GTTCCTGAGACCAGTTCGCGGGCAAGTTTTTCTCAGTGGAAATTCCACTTCCAGTAGCTCCACGAAACTGGGGCCAAGTATCTGCCTGAGAGATAGTAGGTATCAGCAAGCAAAAAACGATGATTGGAAAAACACATTCTGAAAATCGCATTAGAGAACTCCCAAATTCTTAATTCTTAATTCTTAGGAATGGTAGTGACTTCGAGCATCTTTTTTTACTTGGGGACAATCTCCAACGATTTATTCTTCTCGTTGAGGCCGTGTCATAAGTGTTTGAGTTGCGTCGTTTGGTGACTTGCCTTCAAATAGAACACGGTAAATCTCGGTGGTAATCGGCATGTCGAGCCCTTTATCCTCAGCCAGATCATACACGCTCCGTGTGGTATTCACGCCTTCTGCCACTGCATCCATTTTCGAAAGAATCTGTTCCAGAGATTCTCCTTGTCCCAATTGCTCTCCCAGTTTTCGGTTTCGACCAAAGGGGCTCATACAAGTGGTAATTAAATCGCCTACGCCAGCCAATCCGGAGAAAGTAGCTGGTTCTGCGCCCAATGCAGAGCCGAAACGATTCATTTCTACGAGACCGCGAGTCATGATAGCTGACTTTGCATTATCACCATACTTGCCTCCATCACAGATACCGGCGGCAATGGCAATTACGTTTTTCAATGCACCCGCTAATTCCACTCCGACGATGTCCACATTCGTATAAACGCGAAATCGGTCTGTACTGAAGAGTTTCTGGGTTTGTTTTGCAAGTTGAATGTCACCGCTGGCAGCAACAACGCTCGCTGGCAGACGGCGGGCTATTTCTTCAGCATGGCTGGGGCCGCCCAGTGCTACAACAGGGCGGGGCCCCAGTACATCGGCGATGATTTCGCTAGGGCGAAAAAAAGTGTCTTTTTCAATCCCTTTGATCACACTGATTACCGGCAAACTTTTTTTCAGATGTGCCGCCAATGGGGTGAGTGCCTCTCTGAGGAACTCAGTTGGAATAGCGACAACAAGAAAATCGGCACCGTCTACTGCTTCATCGATGTTGGAAGTGACATCGACTGATTCTGGAAGTGGAACACCGGGAAGCAGTCTTTTGTTCTCGCGGTGCTTTCTTAGATCTTCAGCGATCTCAGCTTTGCGTACCCACATGGAAACAGCAACATCCGAGGATTCTGTGAGCAACGTCGTACAGGCAGTCGCCATTCCGCCTCCGCCCAAAATTGCAACTTTTGTATCCATAAATCATCAATCTTTCATTTCTAAGCCAGAAACGTCTTTGTAATTTTCAAAGGTGATAGAGATCCCTCCCTCGGTCAACAGCATGACAGGCAGAATTCGCAGGATCGTAATACTTGTAATATAACGAGAATTGTTGTGTAAGCCAAAGAAGTCAGAAATAACTAGTCGATGGTATTTTCTGACAGTTCTGTTTTGGGCCCAAGTTGACTCTCCCCCAATCCGGAAAAGGTCATTTGTGTTGATTTTCTCGTATAACTGCCACAAGCAGAACATCGAAAACGATCCGCAGCAAATGACAGCAATAATCGTTGCAGATAGCAAATTTTCTCACATTACCAAAAAATGTAAGCTACGTTTTGCTTGGTAAATACTTAATCGAGGAGCAATCGTATGAAACAGGTTACCGAGCAACAATCTGCCACGTTCCAGGATCGTCGCCAAAATCGAAGTGACAAGCCTCTTCAAGAGACTGGTGAAAGACGTCAGTTCAGTAATTCTTACAATTCAGACAACTCAGATGTCAATGAACTAGCACAAGCGATTGACCAGTACAAACTGCGCCATCGCCGACGGTTCATCACTTTTGAAGAATTACATTCTGTAGTTACTGGCCTGGGGTACCATAAATAAAGCGACCCCAGTATTCTCAATTATTTTTGCTTGTCTAATAACACCTTTAGTAAAAGGTGTGTGATGGTCTCTGATAGACCTCGTCAGACGTCTTAAGTAACTTGATAGAACGGTGACAGCGATATTTATGTGCTTCTCGCACAGTGAATTTAGTGCTGTATTCGTCGTAGTTAATATGCAATATCATATTACTGGATGATAGTGCTGGAACTTTAAACTTGGGGCACTCCTTATCTTTGGAGTACCGAGTTGACGCGAAATTCTTATCGCATCAGACTCGAATGTCGTTCAAGAAAAAAAAATCCCACGCGCGCGACGCAGATTACGCAGTTTCGGAGAAGGCCAGATTGCGGTTAAGCTGACTATTATAAAGTCGTATCGTTCAGTATTTAGGGCTCAAAATTCTGCGTAGTGACTCTTTTTTCACTTGCTTACAGTGTCCAGTGATGGCTTTAAAAGTCGGCATTTTTTCACTGCATTTTCCAAAAAATCCGAACTTTTCCTCAAGTTTGCCTCCGATAGTCTTCAGATTGCTGTTGACCTAATCGTCAACATTTGGAAAATCCCCTCACTAAACCACCCCAACTATGAGTCAAGCTACATTGTGTCGCTAACTCCCCATTCAGACAGAGCTCTTCCGCTCATAAACTGATTAATCCTATATTTGCAGGTTGAACATTGAACGCTTCCCTTCTTTGTCTTGCCACCGTATTGTCAGCAGGCTTGAATTCCGCTGATTTGACCACCATCTACACACCAGCTGAGGATTTTGAAGCAGTCATTCGCGCTCAAAGCCCTCCGCCAACTTATGAGGAACAGGTCCCGTTTGGTAATAACACAAACCCTCCCGGGGGCTCATATACCGTTCCACAGGGACAGGCATTTGATCCTAATGGGGGAGGTAACTTGTATGGAGCACCTGGTGCTGGCTACGACCCTTTTCTCACTCCAGGAGGTGCTCCGAGCCAGTTTGGAAACCAACCGTCGTCTGGATATTCGAGTGGTATGAATGGTCCTCAGCCGTATCGCTTTGGTTGGACATCTAAGTTTGAAGTTGGGTTTTTGCCAAAATCTCGTACTTATGTGGCACCGACAGGAGCCAATGGTGGTAACTTCTCGATTTTCGAAACGGATATTGATCTTAAATATACAACTCCGACTCGCAATGGTTGGATTTTCGCATTCACACCAGAATTCGATTATCGGGGGTGGGATGGTCCACAAACTGTTTCGTTACCGGGTAAGGGTTTTCGCTTTGGTACAGATTTTCAATTGTCAACACCTGGCAACGGGCTTTGGAGCGTTCAGTTAGGATTTACGCCTTCTGTGGGGTCTGACTTTGGAAAAAGTCTAAGTTCGAATGCCTGGATGTTTGACGCACGCGCTGTTTTGTTCTTCCGACCTTCTGACACCTGGATGTTTGCTGTTGGTGCAGGTTACTGGGATCGCGTACGCGATTATGTAATTCCTTACGCTGGTATCGTATGGACGCCCAATGATATTTGGGAAGTTCGTGCCATGTTCCCAAAATCGCGCGTCAGCCGATTCATGGGTAACGTGGGGGATAAAAGTGTCTGGCTATATGGTAGCTTTGAATATGACATTGAAGCTTTTCAAGTTGAACGAACTGGTGTAGCAAACCGCGATCAGGTGGAATTTAAGGATTACGTCATGATGCTCGGTGTGCGGGGTGACAATGGATTGATGTCTCTCTTCCTCGAAGCAGGGGGTGCCTTAAAACGAGAAGCTGACTTCAAAAGTGGCGGTGGATTTGATATCAAGGACGGTTTCATTGCCCGGTTTGGGGTTCAATATTAAACCGACCTTAATCTAATAATCTATCACACCATGCTACCTGATAAAGGAATTCATCCGTTGAATCCTCCTGCAGCTGTAATCCTTGCCGCCGGCAAGAGCACAAGGATGAAGTCAGAGCTTCCCAAAGTTTTGCACCCCATATTGGGGCGTCCCATGATCGAATATGTATTGGACGCCGCTCGTTCAGCCAATTGCCAGAAATTAGTTGTGATCGTGGGACATAAAGCCGAGGAAGTCAAAGCAGCACTTGCGCACCATTCCGATGTGGAATTTGCATTGCAAGCAGAACAAAAGGGCACAGGCCATGCTGTTATGATGTGTGCCGATAATCTGGCTGACCATGATGGCCCTGTGCTGGTTTTGGCCGGTGATACCCCTTTATTAAAAGGAACGTCGCTGGCGCGCTTGCTGGAAATCCAGACAGAGAATCAGGCAACCTGTGTAGTAGGAACTGCAACCACAAAAGCGAATGCAGGCCTGGGACGCATAGTCCGCGATGCAAAAGGCCACTTCTTACGAATCGTTGAACAAAAAGACGCCACTCCTGAAGAAGCTGCCATTGAGGAGATCAATACAGGCTGTTTTGCATTTGACGGACGGCAATTATTTAATGCCCTGGAAAAAGTGAAGCCCAATAATAGCCAGGCAGAGTACTATCTGACAGATTGTGCAGAGATCCTACTCAAGGAAGGGCAGCCTGTTCTCGCTGATTCTGTGTTTGATATTCAGGAAGCGATAGGCGTGAATACGCAGGAGCAACTGGCAGAAGTCGCTGAGATCATTCAGAGTGCATCGGCTGAATAATCGAAAGAAGTACTCCTTCTTTTTCTTTCGTCAATGTTCCTAGAATTTGTCCAGATAATCGCATTTGGGCACTTTCGCACGAAATTGAAAGCTCATGCTTGACTTCTTTCTCTCGATAAGCGTGAATAGGGGGGAAATGCCAAACAGATTCGTTCGGCGCTGACTGTCTTTGGCTCCCGCATCTTAATGTATCGCACTACAACTGCAGGCATCGCGTTTAATGTATGATCATCTGACTCTTCTCAGTGGACGAGCACATCCCCAATTAGCTGGCGAAATTGCGGATTATCTCGGCATTCGTCTGGCTTCGGTTGAGTTGTCTAATTTCCCTGATGGTGAAATCAGCTTAAAACTCAACCAAAACGTTCGGGGGCGGGACGTGTTTATCGTTCAACCAACGTCGCCACCCGTAAACGATAACCTGATGGAATTACTGATTCTAATGGATGCCTGTCGCCGTGCGAGCGCAGAACGCATTACTGCTGTCATTCCCTATTTTGGTTATGCACGACAGGACCGAAAAGATTCAGGCCGTGTTCCCATTACTTCGAAGCTGGTTGCGAATCTAATTAATGAAGCGGGAGCAGACCGGGTATTGGCAATGGATCTGCATGCCGCACAGATTCAAGGATTTTTTGATACGCCCGTTGATCACTTATATGCTGCACCGATTCTTGACCGTTATTTCCGATCACTGAATATCCCTGACAAAGATCTTGTTGTAGTCAGTCCCGATGAGGGCAGTATCAAACGCACGTTGCAACATAATGATCATATTGGTGGCACGCTTGCTATCGTTGATAAGCGTCGCAAGAATGCTTTGGAAACACAACAGGCGAATCTTATTGGTGGCCCTATCGAAGGTAAAATCGCCTTGATTTTCGATGATATGATTTCTACTGCAGGATCAATTGTGGGGGCAGCGAATGTCGTCAAAGAACATGGCGCCAAAGAAATTTATCTGGGCGCATCGCATGCCGTCTTCTGTGGTTCTGCAATCAAGCGCTTGAGTGAAGCTCCGATCAAAGAGATTGTTGTTACCAACAGCCTGCCAATTCCTGATCAGGATAAACTATCGAATTTAAGAACGATTTCGATTGCTCCTTTATTGGGAGAAGCCATTCGACGGATTCACCGTAACGAATCGGTAAGCCATCTGTTTGATTAAGTGATTCTGGTGAGTCCAAACAAGTAAATTCGATCTGGCTCATGTTCTGAATAAAAGAAATGTCGATGGCTCGAAATGAACAAGACCGCGAAGACCTGATGCGTGAAGCGACGGCTTTCTTTCCTCGTGCTGAAATGCAAGTGGAACACGAAACGGCTCCTGTTTTCTGGGGGCAAAAGAAAAATGGCCATTTTTCCTTTTATTTTGGTGGTGAGCCTGTTTATCAGTTTGATCAGAATGGTCTCTTGAGACGGGCCTTTATTGATGGGCATCTTTACCGAACCCAGAAAAAGACACTTGCCCGATTGACTCGTGAAAGAAATTCTGCAGAAACAGTTCTAAAGCGATACGACCTGACTATAAAAGAAGTTGAGTCCTTGTTGCAGACGATGGCAGACCGGTTTCAAAAACTGCTTTCCGCTTTCGTTAAAAATCAAAATGTTCGATTGATTCAATCCTTGTCGGACAATTCCGATTCCGAATTACTAGCTCTCATTCAAGATCAAATAAAGCAAGTATTACAACATTCCGGTCAGCTTGCTCCTCGAATTCGTGGAAAACGTTGATAAAGCCAAATTGATGCCTCTCATTTATCAATAGACTTCAAAATATGCAGAAACTTATTATCGGCTGTGGTTATGTCGGGTTACCTGTCGCTCAGAAATGGTTAGAGCAAGGGCATACCGTCTATGCGCTTACGAGATCTGAAACGCGCGCCAGTGAATTCATGAAACTTGGTATCAAACCGATCAAAGGAGATATCACTCAACCGGAATCA
>JAJDEK010000125.1 GCA_029259875.1 Planctomycetaceae bacterium | reverse complement strand
GAACTCAAACAAGAGAACTATGAATATGCTGCATTTTTAGCAGAGCAGGCATTGGAGTCGAGCTACCAAGGCCATATTGCCTTTGGTCCTGAAGAGGAATCTCCTCAGATGTTGCTTCAACGTATCAAAAAAAATGTGCCTGCTAATCTGATTTCTGAAGTACAAAAAATTGAGCATACGAATCCACGGCTTCAAACAAAAGGCAGTCAAAAAGTTCAAAACTTTCAATTCTCACCTTCACCCGTTCATCCATTAAAAAGACGTTCTGTTATTAATCCGAACCAGACACGTCCGCAACAATCTTCAACTGGTGAGATTCAGGAGTTACCTTTGATTG
Organism: Planctomycetaceae bacterium; assembly: GCA_029259875.1. Taxonomy (GTDB): domain Bacteria; phylum Planctomycetota; class Planctomycetia; order Planctomycetales; family Planctomycetaceae; genus Gimesia. Next base: position 7,391 of record JAJDEK010000125.1, on the reverse strand, counting down.
TTCCTCGTTATATGGGAACAGATCGTCAGCAGCCAACCAGACCTACTTTTCGTGAACCAGTTCCAGGCTCTCCTGGAGTTTCGTTGGACTCGCCAGCATTTGAACCATATCCAGCACGAATGGAAATCCCTGCCCAAGAAAATACGAGACAACAAGAGTCAGGTTCTGGATCGCAACCTACGCTGGGACTTGAGCTCGAAGAGGTTCCTGATGAACCACCAGCCAAAGTCCGGTTAAGTGGCCCCGAGCCTATGTATCAAGAGCAAGTGAGAGATATCGATAATTCATCGAAGCCACCAGGACCCCAGTTGATGCTTCCTAAGCTGCCTACGGTACCTCAGGATCTTACATCTCAGTCTATCGGTCATAATCAGACTCATCAGACGACGGTTCTCAATCATTCTGAACGAACTCAGGGTAGGCAATCTGTACCTGTCAAATTTCGGTCAAAAATGCAGGAGACTTCTCAAAACACCCAGACACCAGATAGGGAAAACAATCCTAGTGCAGGGAAAAGCAAATCAGCTCTGAGTGAATCAGGACTGACTCTGGATGAAATCGAATGGGAGCTTGATGAGAAAAAAAGCCCAGAACGAGAAAGCCAATGGTCGGGAATGTCGACATTGTTGCTGATCGTTGGGGGAGCAATCGTTCTATTATTGTCGTCGATTATCGTCATCCTATTACGACGAAGTAATCCTTCAGCCTGATTCTCTATTTGATCAGATTATTTGTCCGGCTTTGTGAGAAATTCTCCACCGCTGATAAACATGCCATTATCACAGGGTGTACACCACATGATTTTCACGCGGTATTCAAATTCTCGAGTTTCACTTGCCAGTTTAACTGTGACTTCACCTGGATTGAGCATGCCTTTGTGCAGTAGCCCAAGTCCTTGACGACTGATTTCTCGAGTCATCGCGGAAATCGTATTTCCACGCAATGTCTTCACTTCAGCAGGCACAGATAGCTCAAGGCGGTCGACATCTCTCAAATCATTAACGGTTTCGCTGTTTCCGAAGCTCTCTAAGACTTGTTTGAGATCATCCATTGTAGGACGGCTCCATGGGGTCTTTTCCATCGAATGTACTCCTAGTCTTGCAGACGTTTCTGAAAGGCTGTTAGATCTGTAAATTGGATTCTGCTACTAAAATATAGGATACAAATTAATCAAGGTTCCTGTTTACTTTCAATTTCAGGGTTTGCTTGATTCCCAGCCTGACTGTCTGTCTAAATACAAGCAGTTAGTACACTTGGCTTTGTTAAAACCTAACAGTTATAACGCCAAACGAAGCGGTGGAATATTACAAATTCATGCGCATTGTGACGATTATTCATTCCTCGATGGCGCGTGTTGTATCAATCATTCCAAAGACTCCTGCAAATTCTGCTATAACGCTTCTGGTTTATAAAATCTGGATGACGCTTTGATCAAAGCCTGTTCGATATGAATGTGGGATGATCTCAGTAATAAATGGTTCAAGTTTATTTCAACAGATGGTTCTAGTACATTTGCAAACTGACTAAGAATTTCTCTATTGATTCATTCGATGAGAGAACTTTAGCTGGCTCCAGCTAGAGAAAGCAGATTGATCTACTAATACTTATGATGATCTCTTCTTTTTATAAAAAGTATAGTAAGCAACTAATTTGGGGGGTGTTTTGCACACTTCCCATTTTGACATTTCTGGCAGAGTTGCTTCCCTCCAACAATGACATCGAAACTTGGTTGCCCAAAGATTCTGATGTGCGCATCGTCTATGATCGATTCAAAGCGGAGTTTGGAGCGGAAGAAATTATTCTTGTTGCAGTACAAGATGGGTTGAGCAAAAAATCATTAATAGAAGCGACCGCCAGCCGCATTGAAACGCTACCAACAGTCAGGCAATGTTGGACTCCACAACGACTCGAAAACATCTTAAACGAGTTCAAAGTAGAGCCTGAAGAAATCGATCGACGCTTGAATGGTCTGTTGATTAACTCTGAAAAGAATATTGCTGGTATTTGCGTTTTACTTTCTGACAAGGGAATTAAAGACCGTGCTGCTACGGTGGAAGGTATTCGCGAAAAGCTCGAATATAACCAGTTGACTGGGAAAGAGGTTCAACTGGCAGGAGCCCCGGTAGTGATTGCCGAGCTAGATCGCTTGGGAAGTCAGAAAAACAACAAAAAATTCTTTATTATCACATTACTGATCAGTCTGGGATTGTTGTATTACTCGTTCCGGGAATGGAAGAAAACACTTGCAACACTAGGCTTGACCATTTGGGCCATCAATCTGACAACGGCTTTGATTTATCTGGGGGGAGGCGAAATGAACTTCATCCTGGGGGCCCTCTCAGTGATGGTGCTGGTCTTTACGCTCGCGATTTCTATTCACGTTCATCATTATGTAGCCAGTTGCATTCACGAAGAAGACCCGTTGGCCTCAGCATTGCGTATTGCATGGAAACCCTGTTTTTTGGCGACTCTCACAACTACCATTGGGCTATTTTCTTTAACAGTCAGCCAAATTGGTCCTGTTGTTCAATTTGGTTATGCGGCATCAATCGGGACATTTGTGTCTTTGATTACAGGGCTCGGGCTCACTCCAGCTGTCTTAACCCTTTGGCCGATTACCCCCGATACCATTCATGCCGGTGAGGAAAACTGGAGTTTTCGAAGGTGTGCAAATTGGATCATCGATCATTCCGGTCGAGTTTCAATTGCGGCGATTTTCCTTGTTCTGATTACGGGTGCAGGATTATTCAATCTGAAAACCAAAATCGACCCTCTCGATTTTCTACCTGCAGACGGAACAGTCATTCAGGATGTGCGTGCGATTCAGAATGACCTTACCGAATTAGATTCAGTCGAAGCAATCGTTGATTTTGGCGACGAAGAGATCCCGTTCATTAAGAAAATTGAACGGGTTCGCAAAGTAGAAGCAACAATTAAAAAACATTCTGCGGTTAGACATACGATGTCTCTTGCCAGTTTTTTTCCGATAGAATTTCCGGAAAGTCCATTTGAGACAGCCCGATTGTTATCGCATGCGAAATCTGCGCATGGTGAAAATGATTTTGTCTCAGATGGTGAACGCTTATGGAGAATTTCAGCAAGAATCAGTAGTGGTGCAGATATGCCACAGGATCAGATTTATGACGAACTCGTTGTGATGATTGATGATCCGGACGTGATCCTGACGGGGGTTGCTCCTTTATTGAGGCGAGCACAGAATCAAATCTTCGTTGGTTTTTGGGAAAGCTTTTCAATGGCTTTTCTCATCATCACTGTGGTCATGATTGTTTCACTACGCTCCATAAAAGCCGGTCTGGTTGCGATGGTTCCCAACTTGACACCCATTTGTATCGTCTTTGGCATTCTGGGTTGGTATCAAATTCCTATCGATATTGGAATTATGATGACTGCCAGTATCGCATTAGGCATCGCTGTGGATGGAACATTTCACTTCCTGGTGCGTTATCAAAGCCAATATCGAATCACTAAGAATTCTGCACAGTCATCAAGAGATTCTCTGTTGATGACCGGAGAGCCCATTTTCACAGCGGCTGTGATTACTGGTGCGGGAATGATGGCGCTTACGCTGAGCAATTTTGTTCCCACTGCACGATTTGGTTACATGATGACTTCGTTACTGGTCGCTGCCTTGGTCGGCGATCTCATTTTACTTCCGAGTTTATTGGCACTTCGTCCTCAGAAACCGGTAGACGATGAAAGTACTGATCGCAATGACAGCAGCGACCTGCTTGAGCGACAACATCCACGTGCCCCTCATTTCCTCAAAGACAATCGGCAAGGAACGAAAGATCAATCAAAGAAAGCAGTTGCATAAATTTAATTCCTGAACCACAAAGAATTGCTCTGCTAAAGTATCTGCTTTTCGGTACCCTTTGATTGATATATGAAGCCAGTTCATTATCATTGGTTTCTCCCAAGTTCGATAAAATCTCTTCTTCTGTTCTGCCACAGTTACAATCTGTCGCAGGTTCTGAGCAGTAGGCAAGAACTCGAAATGGAACTCTTTGAATAGAGTTTTCAGACAATCATCAACCTCGATTTTTACATCATTGGAAATATAGCGGAATTCAAAATGGGATATCATCTGATAACAGGTGCCACAGGATTACTGGGAAGATATTTGATTCGGGACTTAGCGTCTGCTGGTGTTCCGTTAGCTGTCCTGGTTCGTCCTACCAGACGCATGACTGCCGACCAGCGGATCGACATGATCATGGGATTTTGGGACGATCAAATGGGACGCGAATTACCGCGCCCTGTTGTTCTTGAGGGTAATATTAACGAGGAAAATTTGGGTCTGAGCCAGGAGCAGCTTGACTGGGTAACACAAAATGTAGACCGAATATTGCATTCTGCTGCCAGTCTTTCGTTTTACAGCACAAGTCAGGAAAGTGAGCCTTGGAGATCAAATGTCGGTGGGGTGAAAAATGTTCTCGATTTTTGTAAAACGACCGGGATCAAAAAATTCGACCACGTTTCCACTGCTTATGTTTGTGGTTTGCGTACGGGCAGAATTATGGAGTCTGATGTTGATGTAGGACAAGAATCGGGAAACGATTATGAACGCAGTAAAATCCAAGCTGAATTGCTGGTACGCAACGCAGAACATCTTGAGTCATTAACCGTCTTCAGACCAGCTATCATTATTGGTGATTCCAAAACGGGATTTACGAATACCTTTCATGGATTTTATGCGGCCTTGCAACTGGGGCATACCTTAACTCAAATGCAAACTCCGGATGAAACGGGACGGCTCTATGCTAAATCTCGCTTTACACTAGACGGAGACGAATCAAAGAACCTGATTCCCGTTGATTGGGTCTCTGCAGTGATGTCATATATTATTACTCACCCTAAGCATCATGAAAAAACCTATCATTTGACGCCTTTGAACCCAGTACAATCACGGCTCGTGCATGATGTACTCCAGGGGACGTGCAATTTTTATGGGTCAGAATTTGCAGGAGCAGGGGTAGAGCTCAAAGATCCTACAGAAGTTGAGCGACTGTTCTATGATCACATCCGTATCTACAATTCGTATTGGCGGGATGATCCAGTCTTTGACAGTACCAATACACAAACAGCGGCTCCGCATTTGCCGTGTCCGCATATCGACAGAGAGTTATTGACCAGACTGTCTCAGGTGGCGATCGACATGAACTTCAGTTGGAATGATCGCACACCTCATCGATTTGGCGTTAAGTAGCCCAGGGATTGTCCAGTTTGCGATCTGTCTTCTGATCGGAATCGGGTTGGGCTTTATCTGGAATTTGGGCTTTACCTGGAATGAGCTTATCAAGAATTCCGTTGACGAATTGGGAAGATTGCGCACTGCCAAACTCACGTGCCAATTCGATTGCTTCATCTAATACTACTGACGAAGGGGTTTCAGTGTGTAGCAATTCGTAAGCCCCGAGTCTCAGAATATTTCGATCTGTGACCGCCATTCGCTCAAGGCTCCAGTTTTCAGCGACTCGCACAATTTCATCATCGAGTTGCTTCTTGTATTCCATCACACCTGTAAACAATTTCCAGGCGAAGGTGCGTACGGTTTGATTGCGACCATGTTCTTCGATCATGCGACGAACCTCCCCTGCAGAAATATCAGGGTTTAGATCGACTTGATATAACATCTGCACAACTAATTGTCGTGCTTGTTTTCGAAGAGACATAAAAGCATCACTAACACTATTGGGGGAATATAAACCCAGAGCTTCAAAAACACTCTGGTTTTTGCCATCAAAGCAAACTTAAGGCTGGTCTTGGTCAATGGTTTTTAGAAGATTTACCATCTCAATCGCTGCCAGGGCGGCTTCGCACCCTTTATTTCCTACTTTTCCGCCTGCGCGGTCCAGCGCCTGCTCCATTGTTTCACAAGTGAGAACTCCGAATAGAACGGGTACACCACTTTCCTGGCCACTCCGCATAATCCCCGCTGCCACTTGATGATTGATATAATCATGGTGCATCGTACTGCCTTGTATGACTGCTCCCAGACAACAAACTGCCTGATAGCGACCACTTTTGGCCAAACGATCGGCGATTAGCGGTAGTTCAAATGAACCGGGAACCCAAACCACAGAGACATTCTCTTCCGATCCACCATGGCGGCGGATCGTTTCCAGAGCCCCTTCCAGCAACTTTCGAGTAATCAAATCATTCCAGCGTGAAACAACGATCGCAAAAGTGGTGTCGCGCGCCAGTAAATCGCCTTCAATCAGTTTATGGTTCATCAGGGTAGTAACTTAAAAATAATCTATTGAAAACTAGAAAAAACCAGATCGCTGGTTTGTCAACTTTTAATTTATAGGCTCAAAAAATAGCAAAGAGTATTCATTTTCCTGAGTTTCGAACGACTGCAACTAATCGGCAATCCGAGACGAAGCTCTGAAGGATGATTAACCCAAATTCATACTCAGTAAAAACTCTTCGTTTGTTTTGCTACGTCGCATCCGATTTGTCAGAAGCTCCATCGCATCAACGGGATTCATGTCATTCAGTACGCGTCTAAGAATCCAGACTCTACGGAGTTCCTCTTCGTCCATCAATAATTCTTCGCGACGCGTACCGGATTTATTCACATCAATCGCTGGCCAGATTCGCTTTTCGACCATTCTGCGATCCAGATGCAATTCTGTATTACCGGTTCCTTTAAATTCTTCAAAAATGACTTCGTCCATACGACTTCCCGTATCGACCAGAGCTGTGGCAACAATCGTGAGGCTACCGCCTTCTTCTACATTACGAGCTGCACCAAAAAATCGTTTGGGGTGTTGCAATGCATTTGCATCAACACCACCGGAAAGAATTTTTCCTGAATGAGGAACTTCTGTATTCCAGGCACGTGCCAGTCGAGTAATCGAATCGAGAAAGATAACAACATCTTCACCGTACTCGACCATGCGTTTGGCTTTTTCAATGACCATTTCAGAGACCTGAATATGTCTACTGGGTGGCTCATCAAACGTACTACTCACGACTTCGCAACGGTCTCCGCCAACCTGGCGTTCCATGTCTGTCACTTCTTCCGGACGCTCGTCAATCAAGAGAATAAAAACATACGCTCCAGGGTGGCTACCGAGTACACATTTCGCCATTTCCTGTAACATAACGGTCTTACCAGCACGAGGAGGAGAAACGATCAGGCCACGTTGTCCCATTCCCACGGGAGCTACAAGATCGACAATCCGCGTACTCAAGTTTCCAGCAGCAGAAGAAAGTTTTAGTCGTTCCTTCGGGTGCAGTGGTGTCAAATCATCAAAAAAGACCTTTGTCGTCAGTAACTCGGGATCACAACCATTCACTGCTTCCACTCTGAGTAAGGCAAAATAGCGTTCGTTTTCCTTCGGAGGTCGAATTTGGCCAGCAAC
>JAJDEK010000124.1 GCA_029259875.1 Planctomycetaceae bacterium | reverse complement strand
CTGCAATCTGTTCCATGCGCTGACCGATGCGATCAATGCTAGATAAAGCGGTATGCATTGCAGATGTGACAGAAGAAATCGCCATCAAGGACTCCGGGTTTATGACAGCTTGCGATAGAACTGATTCAGGCAGATCAGCGGAGAAAAATTCAACAAAGACCAGCCTTCTCCCTTATATATAGCATATCATCGGAACTCTGATCGTACAGAAACAGGTCAGAGCAATTTCGTAGAAGGAAGGTCTCAAATTCGGCAAGTCTATAACGGTTATAGCGCATATTCTGGAAACAACAATGAAACCGAATTTACTTCTTCCACATACCCGACCATAAATAAAAGGCAATAAAGGGCACGCTGATTGTCGCTAGCATAAAGTTCCAAGGCCATGTTTGTGGGAAAACATAATTTTTCAAAATAAATTGGTCGATTAAGATCGCGCCACAAAAGGCCCACCCACTAAAAATGAACGCCAGTTGTTTCTTTTCTTTCAGCTCATCAGGAGATAATGCATTCCTACCTCTAGAGGGCTTGGGGGTTTTAACTTTTTTCTCTGGCTTTGGTTTTGAGGAAGACTTCTTCGTTGGTTCATCAACAGAGTCCGCTTTCGCTTCCTGATCTCCGTCATTCGCTTGCGCTGCCACTGCATAATATTCAGCAATTCCTTGACTGATTGATCGAGGAGTTGCCAGAACCCAGCGTGATGGAACCTGATACCGTAAACGAAGTTCGTCTTCCAAATCGTGCGTTGGCTGATCGGCACAGGCTACCAGTAATACATCATCGTCAATGAATAATGGCAGAATCGTATTTCGTTTTGCTACCTGTTGAGGCAACTGATCCAAAATACTGTCGTCGGGGATCGTTTCCTCTAAGTCAATATAAGGCACGCCTTGTGAACGCGCCAATGCCTGTGTTGCGACTTCCGCATCAACAAAACGCATTTGGACAGCCGCATCACGGACTGACAAACCACGTTTCTCGGCAAATTCGACTAGCTCCTTGGCCTGAGCTTTATCGATGTGACCTAGTTCTACGAGGATTTTCTCGACCGGCAGAGGACCTGTTGTTTCATCCTCATCAAATTCACGCCCCAGGCTTTCATCGTACTCTCTTTTACGTTCCGGGTCTGTCAAACAGAGCATGGCTTTTGCTAGCTCGTTCAGCAATTCTTGAGATTCGTTTGAGTATTTTCCGGAAGCATATTTTCGGACGTGCGAGTTTAATTTTTTATAGTGTGCACGAATTTTTTCTTCATCATCTTCAAATTTGACTAGTCGGAGTAAATCATAATGATGTGGAGGTCGGTTGCCTTCTGGTATTCCCAGCCAATCCTTATAAACATCAATTGCCACCTGAGAGAACTCCTTGCTCTTAGATCAAAAACTAAAGTGATCAGAATCAATTCACCATTGATAACCGAACTAATTTGACATTACAAATCAAAAAATCTTTTGGGACTCTATTGTTAGATGCGATGAACAGCCATCCGATGAGGTACTACTCTACCATGTAGTCCTTAGCCAGAACTTCGAAGCGGTCAACGCCTTCTTTATCCAGTCCGGAATCTCGTACAATTTCGGTAGCAGATTCATTATTTCCAGTCAATTCCCGGGCCGAGGCATGAATTCGACCATTGGCATCATATCGATACGTTACTTCCACAGGAGATCCCTTGGGAAGGTTAGCGGGCAAATTCAATATGCGGAAATCGCCAATGGTAGAACAGGCATCAGGATCACCGGCATCACCCTCAAGAATGACAACATGAATCCGCTGTTGATTGTCTGAAGTCGTTACGAATTTCTGACTGACACTGGCGGGAATCTCGGTATTTCGTTTAATCATAATATGATTGATTTTACGAGTCCGATCATTGGGGTCTGTAATTTTTACGCCGAGTGAGTGTGAGTTAACATCAGCGGTACTGACATTGCGCAATCTTTTGATAACCGTTTGTGCCATGCGACTCTCACCACCGGTTGCCCGTGCTTCAAGAATGGCTGCGTGAATAGCAGCACCCTGGGCAACAGCTTCTTCGGGGTTCATACTTCGTGAAGGTTCGCTACCACACACATTCTTCAGCATTTCTTCCACAACAGGCATCAATGTAGAACCACCTACCAGCACAACATCGTCCAGTTGCCCTTTTTCAACTCCCGCTTGTTGCATCACCAATTCCGTTGTATCACGGGTTCTCTGTAGCAAATCTGCTGTCATTCGCTCGAAGTCACCACGAGTTAATGCCACCGTTAATGTGTTGCCTTTGTGATAAATTGAAACGGGAGTCTGGGCTTTTTGGCTTAACTCGCGTTTTGCATCTTCACATTCCTGCACACAGGTCCGCATCGTGACCGGGTCTTCTCGTGGGTCACTTCCAAATTTCTTTTTGAATTGCTCTGCGACATGATCAACAATGCGTTGGCTCCAATCGAGGCCCCCCAGCATCACATCACCATCGGTTGCGAGTACACGGAATTGCGTCGGTGAATAACGCACGATTGTTACGTCAAACGTTCCACCACCTAAGTCATATACCAGAATGGTTCGCTCGCCAGATGGCATCGCGTCAGGATTTCCTAACTCATCCCGTTTCCAGGCATAAGCCAATGTCGCCGCTGTAGGTTCGTTGATAATATCAATCACGTTCAAACCAGCAATTCTACCAGCGTCCTGAGTTGCTTTACGACGAACATCGTTAAAGTAATAGGGGACCGTAATGACAGCATTAGCGATGGGGCCGATTTCTTTTTCTGCGTCCTGTTTCATCTTTTTCAGAATCAAGGCAGAAAGAAACTCGGCTGTCAGCTTTTTTTCCTGATAGACGACATAAAAATTATCATCTCCCATATGCCTTTTTACAGCTTCGATAATGCGAGAGGGGTCATCCTCAATGGCTGTTCTTTCAAAAGAAGGACCAACAACAACGCGTCCCTCTTCTCCCAGTAAAACAACAGAAGGTGTAATCGATCGCCCATCTGTATTTTTTAGAGAGATAGGTTGCCCTTCACTGTCAAGTTGGGCAATGGCTGAGTACGTCGTTCCCAAATCAACGCCAACAGTAAGACCTTCAACAAACTTCATAATACTACCTTAATTTCATTGACCAAGCAGGTTCATCATGGATCAGGACACGAGAGCGGAATAGGGGAAATCGGTAAACAAGACAGGAGAATTCCTTTCCCATTTCACATGATTCCAAAATTAATGTTCGGATTACCGGCTCATTAGTTACCGGTTTAATTCACCTATTCTGCCACTGATGTGATGGGGAATCAAGGACTTGGTTGGTGGGAAACCAAAAACTGGCAAAGTCTTAATGATTTTCCGTTTTCTATTCGAGTACTTTTCTGGGCAAAAATTCAGTGTCCCATCAGGGAACATCATATTCCGGGCAATTGCTACATTCCCACCTGATCTTTCCAGAGATAACAGGCGATGTCACTTCAAATAGCACTTTGCCAAATAGAGCAATTTGAGGGTATCATCCCTGCTTTTTCAGTACTTCACAGCTTGTGGGACAGGAAATCCTGTGAGGGTTGGCTCCCGGGCAATTTCACTCTACAATCTGGTGTTATTATCGAAGTTTTGTTTATCACTGAAGCCTAGTTCTATGGATTCCAACTTGACTGAGTTGGTGCCAATTTCCGATAAATACGCTGTCATTGAGTTTTACCTGTCGTGAAATTGAAAAGTTGACAAACCGCAGTCCACATACGCAAATCAAACCAAACCCAGCGATTTTAAACCCGGAAATGATCATCGGATGAATCAACCATCTCCAACAATGGATATCCAGCAGGCTATCAAAACTGCCCAATCTGCTGTTAGTAAAAAACAGCTTTCTGAATCCGCTTTCACTCACTTAGAACCTTGGCTTACTGAACCTCAGTATGCTTCTTACCTGCCGTCACTTCTCAAACTGATCGAAGCAGAAGATTTTGGTACGTTGGATACTTACTTTTGGGAAGTCATCCCTTTTGGGACCGGTGGCCGGCGTGGATTGATGAGTGACCTGGGATCCGCCACGATTAACGAAAGAACCATCGCCGAATCAGCTCACGGGTTGGCTGCCTACTTTAAGAAATCTGCAGGAGCCGAGACTGGCAAAGCAGCGATTGCTTATGACTCACGTATCAATTCAGAACGATTTGCCCAGATCGCTGCGACGGTGATAGCAGCCCACGGTTTGACAGTTTACTTTTTCAAAAGACCTCGTTCCACACCAGAACTTTCTTTTGCTGTCAGGCGCCTCGGCTGTGATGTGGGAGCGATGATCACCGCATCGCATAACCCGCCTTCTGATAATGGTTTTAAAGCGTACTGGTCAACGGGAGCGCAGGTTCTGCCCCCGCACGATCAAGGCATCATTGATGAAGTTTATCAAGCGACCGAAATTCCGATACTTGACTTTGATCAAGCCGTCGAGCAAGGTTTAATCAAATTCATTGATGAGGACGTTGCCGGCGAATATCGAAGCTCAGTCATCGCACATAGTCACTCGACTTCAAGAGACCTTCAGGGGCTATTTACTCCCCTCCATGGAGTGGGAGAAACGTCTGTATTTCAGGTGTTACAACAAGCAGGCTTTGAACAACTTAAGCGTTTTGAGCCCCAGTGCGAGCAAAACGGTAATTTTCCCAATGTTCCCGATCAATTGCCTAACCCGGAACGGACCGAGGTCTACCAACCGGCGATCGATTTGGCCAAGCAAACCGGCGCAGAAATTATTCTAGCCAGTGACCCTGATGCCGACCGTTTAGGGGTTTGTGCTAAAAATAATGCGGGAGATTTTATTCATCTGACAGGAAATCAAATAGGCGCTTTACTGGCCGACTATATTCTCCGTAAACGGCAGGAAAAACAAACTCTCACGCCAAATCATTATGTCGTAGAGACGATCGTCACGACTCCATTAATTGCTGCTATTACACGAAAAGCGAACGTTCGCATCATCAATAACTTGCTGGTTGGTTTTAAGTACATTGCCCAAACGATGGATGCAGAAGGCCCAGAGGAATTCGTCTTTGGCACGGAAGAGTCTTTGGGATATCTGGCAGGGGGCTATTGTAGGGATAAAGATGCCGCAATCGCGGCACTTTGGGTCTGTGAACTGGCTGCAGAATTGAAAAGTGAGTCAAAGACTTTATTTGACCGCCTAGATGAGCTGTACATCGAACACGGATACCATCTGGAAGGACAAGTTTCGAAGACCTGTAAAGGTTCACAGGGAAATCAACAAATCAAAGAGTTGATGAAAGCATTCCGGCAGACTCCCCCACAAAAACTGGGAAATCTTACATTTACTCTCGTGAGAGACTATCAAAACCTTGAAATTCGATCATTGCCGAAAAATACCCCCTCTGAGACCTTTTCTAAACCAGAGGGAAATGTTCTGATGTTTGAAGCGAAAGGGGAAGGGTCGCCTTTGACTGTACAACTTGGTGTGCGTCCTTCAGGCACGGAGCCAAAGATTAAATTCTATTATTTTGCACAAGCAGAGGTGACCGATCCTGCTCAACTTGCGAAAACAAAAAGCGAGGCTTTATCAACGATTGAAGCTTTTAAAGAGGCTTTAATGAGCTGGATCGACCAAACTCTGGAGACCAGTTAGTAAATTTAGCAGACACGATATCAGGATTATTATTTTCGGCCGAATCAATATTCTTAGATTGTGACGAGCCGAGATGAAACTACAATGATAAATATGGTTGATTTAGTTCTGTGATAACGGGATTAGTCAGCATTCCTCACAGAAATAATCATCGAGTGAAAGCAGCAATAAACTCTGACCAACTCCAAGTTGAGCAGTTTTATATTTGTCTGCTCCCACCTACCTCTATATCATCAGCGATTACAATTGAATCTAGTATTATCAGTTTTCAGGCAACATCATGACGAAACAGCGTATCGGGATTTGGATCATTGGAGTATGGGGCGGGGTCTCAACGACAGTTGCCGTAGGTTTATCAGCACTTCAGAAAGGAACCACGGGCGCGAGTGGGCTCGTCTCAGAAAATCCTTTCTTTGAAAAGTTGAATCTGGCTGAGTGGGATCAATTTGTCATTGGCGGTCATGAAATTCGTGATACCTCTTTTGTCGATGCTGCAAAACATTTCAGCGAAACATCAGGCGTATTTCATCCTGCGTTATTGCAGTCGGTCGAATCGGAATTGAAAGCATTCGATCAAAATGTCAAACCAGGATCACTGGTCCATGTCGGAGATACGATTCGGTCTTTGGCCGGTAATTCCGTAAAACAATACGATCAGGAAACTCTGCAAGACACGATTACGCGTCTGTCAGGTGATATTTCTGAATTCCAGCAAAAGCACGACTTGGCACACGTCGTTGTCGTCAATCTGGCTTCGACAGAACCTCCTGTCGAAGAGTCGGCTAAAACTCTGAGTCTGGATGAATTAAAACAGGCGCTGGCATCAGCAGAAATATCTCCGGTTCCCGCCAGTACACTTTATGCCATTGCTGCGATGAATGCCGGCTGTTCCCATATCAACTTCACACCTTCGGCAGGTACCGACTTGCCAGCATTGGTTGAATTGGCTGAAGAGAAGAACGTTTTACATGCGGGTCGTGATGGAAAGACGGGAGAAACTTTAATGAAAAGTGTTCTCGCGCCGATGTTTGCTCACCGTAATCTCAATGTGATGAGTTGGGTGGGGCATAATATTTTTGGAAACCTGGATGGTAAAGTCCTTGATGATCCAGTTAATAAATCCAATAAAGTTCATTCCAAAGACCACCTGTTGACGGAAATTCTTGGTTATAAGCCACAGACTCTGGTCTCAATTGAATATATCGAATCGATGGGAGACTGGAAAACCGCTTGGGACCATATTCACTTTCAAGGTTTCCTGGATACGAAAATGTCTCTGCAATTTACCTGGCAGGGAACAGACTCTATTCTGGCAGCGCCCTTGGTGCTCGATTTAGTTCGGTTTACCGAGCGGGAATGGCGTCGCGGAGATCGATCGGGAGTTATGTCACATTTAAGTTCGTTCTTTAAAAGCCCTATGCAAGCGACGACACCGGAATTCGAACGTCAGTACCAACAACTTGAAGAATGGGCAAACAACGTCTCTGAAGAATCTCAATCATGATGAAAAAGTGGCTCGCTTATTTTCAATTGATGCGGCTACCCGCTGTATTTACAGCGATGTCAGATATTTTTCTCGGTTATTTACTGACACACAACTCATTTGAACTCCCTATCCAATTTGCATTGTTGCTCGTTGCTTCAGCCAGCTTGTATCTGTCAGGTATGGTTTTTAATGATGTCTTCGA
>JAJDEK010000123.1 GCA_029259875.1 Planctomycetaceae bacterium | reverse complement strand
GCACAAGCACTATTGGTATTATCGAGTCACTTATCCTGGGAAATTATTGTTATTTGGATTTTTTCTGTCTGGTATCGGTACGGTTTCGGTATCCGTACCCATCTATAATCTTTTCAGTGTATTGATGGCGTTGATTCTTGTAGATGGAATTGTTTCCTGGATTTTCAGGCCTCAGTGTGAATTAACAGGAGATTTTCCTGCCCAGACAACAGCCGGTCAGCCTGCAATTGGGCATTTTACCGTGACAAATCGGGGTTGGCTGCCCGTTTACGATATGGCAGTCGCCTTTCGCTGGTTGGAGAAACCACTCTCACAACTTGACAGAGATGACACATTGGAATCTTTGCCGCGCGGGGAATCTGTGGACGTCACAGTTACCATTGATGCACCACAGAGAGGGTTTTACGCGCTTCCCAAACTGGGCGTGCATACATTGTTTCCCTTTCATCTCAATCGATCTGGTAATGCAGCGTTACCGGGAAAATCATTGTTAGTACTACCTGCCTTTCATCAGCTGACGAGTATCGATTTACCCGTCGGTACCAAATTTCAACCGGGGGGGATTGCTCTGACTTCTAACGTAGGAGAATCTCCTGAATATGTCGGGAATCGGGAGTATGTTCCCGGCGAGCCGGCGCGCAGACTTGATTTTCGATCTTGGGCTCGACTTGGTAAGCCGGTGGTAAGAGAATTTCAGGAAGAGTATTACTGCCGTATTGCTTTGATTCTAGATACTTATATGCCTGCAGATGATTCGTTGACTCGCATGATTAAAGCTATTACTCAACGTTATCAACCTAAAACAGAAGGTGCGCAGCCTATGAATGTGCTGGAAGCGGGCATTAGTTTGACTGCTTCAATTGCAGATGTTCTGTCGCGTGGAGAGTACCTGATTGACCTCTTCGCAGCCGGCCCGGAGTTGTATGTGTTTCGTGCGGGTCGGCATACGGCACACTTTGATAATGTCCTGGAGATATTGTCTTGTGTGGATCGTTGTCCTGATGATCCATTCGATACGATTGGACCAGCCGTATTTGAGGAATTGTCAAACGTCTCGACAGCAGTTTGCATTTTTCTTGATTGGGATGAACAACGGGAGAAAATGGCACGGGCTGTATTGGACTCTGGATCCAGCTTAAAAACGATCATCATCCATGATGGTGAGACTACATTACCCTACAATTCCGAAAAGTTCGGTCAGGCTTTTCATTTTACTCCCGATCAAATTGCGAAAGGGAAGGTCGAATCGTTATGAGTGCACAGCGTACCATTGCATTCATTTTGATTAGTCTGGAGAGCGCCACTTTTGGTGTTCTCTCAGAAACCTTCTTTTTTTCATTCAGTATTGTTTTGTTGTCTCTGTTATCGTACGTACCGATTTTACGACATCCTTTTTCTCGTCGTCAAGTTTTTTGGACAACGAGTATTTTAGCGATCATTTTTATGGTCAAATACATGATTTCTCAGCATGAGTTTGGCTTGGACCAACTTGCAATCCGAACACCACTGGCTTATGCAGCCGCACAGTTTGTAATGACAGTACAACTACGTCAGCTCTTTGACAAACACTTTGTGCCTTTTCTACCGAATTCTTTTCCTTTATTCGGAATTGTGGTGTTTATTCTGATTGGTGATATTCTGGTTTATGGTTCTAAAGCCGTTTATTATCAGGTTCTGGTTTTCAGTTTCGTGCTGTTTTCCGGAGTGTTCTATCAGCTAGGACACTCTGTGCGCGTTCAGAAGAAAAAAGAGAAACACCACTGGGGCGTCTATCTGGTTCGCGCTAACTTTTTTGTAGTAATCTGGCTGTTAGCATGGTTAACGGCGACAGGATTGCATCGCTATGAGCGAGAACTTGATCAACTTTATTACCGTATCATTGAACCACGTACTTCAGGAATTTCCTCTCGCGCCGGTTTTTCGACAATTTCGAAACTTGGAAGCCTGACCAAGCAGTTTGACACCAGCGCCAATCAAATCAAATTGCGCGTCAAATCGACCGATGAACCAGGCTACCTGCGTGGTCGGGCTTTCGTGCAGTTTATTAATTCGGAGTGGCATTCTGAAATTGGTAACCATAATGCGGCAATTATTGCGTTACCGCCCGCCGGAGTGAAAACTAATATTTTGCAAGAAGGGTCTTGGTTTCAGATTGGAGAAGCGAAATCATCTGATTGGATTGAATTTGAAATATGGTCAGAAGCCTCCGGGCATATCTTTGCTCCATTGAATACTCCATTGGTTCATGCGATGGCTGAGAGCGTGCAGTTTGACAGTCAGGACATTTTGACATCGCGTAGTCTGGAAAGTGGCTTTCCTTATGCAATCTTTTTTCCGCGAAAGTTAATCCCACATCGTCCTGAGTCTGAGTTGGCATTACAGAGGCTATTGCAACTACCTAATAATATTTCTCCTCAAATAACACAACTGGCTAACCGCATTTTTGCCGACTGCAAAACGAGTGCTGAGAAAATCAATCGTATCCAGGAATATTTTCAGAACAACTATCAGTATGAATTGGGAATTTCGATACCCGCGGGTGAAGATCCACTGACATATTTTCTCTTGGAAAGACCAAATGCGCATTGTGAATATTTTGCGTCGGGAACAGCACTATTGCTCCGACTGGCGGACGTTCCGTGTCGCTATGTGACCGGCTATGTTGTGCGCGAACGAAATGATTATGATCAATACTGGATCGCCCGTAGCCGGCATGCTCATGCTTGGGTGGAAGCTTGGGATGAACAGCAGGGTTGGGTTACTGTGGAGTCCACACCTCCTGCCGGTCAACCGGACAAGCATGCTCCTGGTTCCTTCAGACAATATTGGGAATCTTTTATCAGTCAATTTTCCCGTATCAAAACCGCCTTGCAACAGGGGCAGTGGATTCTAGCCGTCTCAGAGGCGCAATTACCTTTGGCTCTGCTTGTTTGTGGAGTGGCTCTCTGGTTTGGTTTGCGCTGGGGGATTCGGTACTATCGAAAACGGCTGCAAGAAAGAGCCACTTTTCGGGGAAAGTCGGCTCATGTCCAAGAATTACATGTGCTGTTGGCACAAATGGATCGCTTATTAGGAAAACAAAAGCTCGTTCGCAAACCGGGAGAGACTTTGATGCAGTTTTCCAGGCGAATTCAGAGTCAAAGCATTTCCAAATGGTATCAACTCTATGCTGGTAGCAGATTCATGCCGGAAAGTACGGCTACCCAGGAATTAATTGTTCAGTTAAAACAGCAGTTACAGGAATTCGCCAAGCATAAATCTCCTCTTTGATACTTCTTTCGGCAGATTTTGCATGATAAAAAGGGCTTGGCAGGCAATCAAAGTCTGGCTAGAATCCGCCCCTCATCTCTCACATCTCTGATTAAACATTCCATTTTTGTATTAACTAATCGGTAAGACGAGCAGCAAATGCGCATTTGCTGCATGCGCGTCTGTTTTCTGAGTACTAAAAAATTGAACGGGATTCTCTCAATGAAAGCTCTCTCAAAGGCACTCATAATTGTGATCATTCCCTGTGTCTCCTTTTTGGCATCCGGGTGTGATCTGCTTCCACATGCAATTCAACCCAGTCAGTGGCATAAGTTGAACCGTGGCCCGGCGCCGCGTGAGGATACTCATTTTTCTGTTCCCGACTACATTCCGGAACTGGAACAAAAAGCACGATCTGAGAGTGACCACTAATCACGTA
>JAJDEK010000122.1 GCA_029259875.1 Planctomycetaceae bacterium | reverse complement strand
TCAGCTTTAGTTCTTGTGTTGCATACTACAATCAGATTGACATCTATTTCATCTGTGGGCCCTTGGACAATCTTTCCGATTTATGATGAATCAAAAACCTTCTCTCATTTCTGAACCGATCCCTTACAAAACAATTTTTCCTTGGCTGTATCTGTTTCGCGTCTTTCGGCTGGCCGTCGATTTTCAGAAAATTTTGCTAGCCTCGGCAGCCTTTCTGCTTTTGATTTTAGGGAATCATCTGTTTAACAGTCTTCCATTTGCTCCTCCACAACAAGGAGGAGAAACAGAGCAATCGCTTTCGCAAATTATCCCGTTTTACCCGCAGGCTTCGAATGGTTTCCTACAACACCGACTCGAAAGCATTAGCATACTTGGCGAGAATCGCAATTACTCAATCTTTCATGACATGGATGAAAGAAAATTGCTGGAGCCAATGTCATCCTTTACCAGGCCCGTCTTAACACTCTTCGAAGTGGGGGTCAGTTGGAGTTCACTGGCTTATGCCACGACGCAACTACTATGGGCAATTATCGTGTGGTCCCTCTTTGGTGGCGCGATTACCAGAATTGCTGCCATCCAATTTGCTCAGGATGAACACATCGGACTCCGTGCCGCGTTGCGTTTCTCATTGAAACGTATACTCTCACTAGTGAGTGCTCCCCTGCTCCCATTTGCTGGCATGGGATTTTTCTGGGTGTTGTGCCTGCTCATAGGCTTGCTCGGTCATATTCCAGGCGCTGGTGGTACCATAGTAAGCCTGCTCTGGGGGCTCGCTTTCCTCTTTGCATTCGTAATGAGCTTGATTCTGTTAGTCACACTAGCGGGCTGGCCTCTTATGATGACCACCATCAGTGTCGAAGACAGTGATGGATTTGACGGGTTGAGTCGTATTTTCAGTTACCTGTTTGGTCGCATTTGGTATTTTCTGTGGCTCGTGATTGTGACCCTCTGCTATGGGGCAGTTTGTCTTTTCTTCGTGGAATTACTAATCGAGTTTGTCTCGTATCTCTCTTTCTGGGGAGTCAATTGGGGACTGAGTAGCGCTACTGCCGATCAATTATTCACTCACAATCAAAATTCGCTCGCGAGAACCATTACTCTGGGATGGGGACAAGCACTTAGTATTCTGTTTTCTGGATTCATCATCAGTTTTTTCTGGTCGGCTAATACTGTCATCTATTTTCTCTTACGAAAATGTGATGATGGCACCCCTCTTGATCACATATACAATGCGGATGCTGAAGAGGAGCAAGCAGCCGAACTCCCACTAGCAGGCGTTGCCAAATCGGGAGAACCGGTGATTGAACGACCTGTGAATCCAGAGCAATCAGCAGAAGAAAAACAGGAAGATGAAGAAACGTCTTAGAAAAGAGGCCTCTTTAAGCGACTGTAGGCTAAGTTAACAGATGAGATTGATATCTCGCGTATCAGATTTGGAAACACATTCGCGCTTCCTAATTACCGTTCTACCAGCGAAACAACCCGGTACCCCAGGCAAGTCCTGCTCCAAAACCACTGAGTAGAACTGTATCTCCTCGGTTAATCCGACCGGCATTGAATGCTTCATCAAGGACAATGGGAATAGATCCTGCAGAGGTATTTCCATACTTGCTCAGGTTGTTAAATACCTTTTCGCGTGGAATCCCTAATTGTTCACAAGCGGAATCAATAATCCGAATATTGGCCTGATGCATCAAAAACAGGTCCACCTCGTGCACGCTCATGCCAGTTTTGGTTAACATCAGGTCAATGGTATCGGCGACAGTTCTAACAGCCCATTTAAAGACACTGCGACCATCCATGCTTAAAAAATGTCTGCCCTCTTTAATGTCTTCCATTGTGGCAGGATTACGTGTGCCACCGGCAGGCCGATCCAGCAAAGAGGAGCCACTACCATCCGATCCAGTCTGATAACAGGTCAAACCCTGGTGTGGATCTCCTTTCGCAAGTAACACGGCCCCTGCTCCATCTCCAAACAGAGGAGCAACACGGCGATCTTCAGGATTAACAATGCGGCTATTACAATCTCCGCCAATCACCAAGGCTAGTTTACTGTTACCGGTCGCTACGTATTGAGCTGCAGTGACTAATGAATACATGAATCCGGCACAAGCAGCTTGTAGATCAATCGCAGGAGCATCAAGGCCTAATCGGTCCTGAACCAGACAAGCAACTGAAGGACACTGATAGTCTGGTGTAAAGGTACCGACAATTAGCAAATCGATGTCTTCAGGACTGACACGTGCAGCACGAATTGCCTTTTGTGCTGCTTCGTAGCACAAGTCACTGGTCGCCATTTCCGGAGGGGCATGACGACGTTCTAAAATTCCAGTACGTTGCTCAATCCATTCCGGATCAAAACCATAACGTTCCTGGAGATCTTGATTGGTGACAATATTATTGGGTACGTAAGATCCACTCGAAACAATTTGTACTCCCAATAATGAATTAGTTCTTTGACTAATCACTTGGCGACCACGCTTACTCTCTATTTTCTTTTTATCAGACGACAATTTCATCTGATGGTTCAGAAGCCCAGATGCATCCAGGACTGACTCAAGATCAGAGGAATCGACTTGATTTGTTGTTTTATATTTTAAAGAAGTTTTGTGCATTATTCTGACATCCTTATTCAGCAATTACCGACCCCTGAATGAATTCCAGAGCTCAGTCTCCATTCAACACGAATCCTATCGTGATGTAGCACAATTCCACCGAAACAGGCCTCTATTATCAAGAAAACCTGCTGTGAATACGATTACGCAACGCTCACCAAGAGCAATCAAGATTTGTTGTGAGACAAAGAAATGATCGAGTCCCACTAGTAATTGCCAATTGTTATTTATCTCAAATTTACTAGTAACGTCCGCAGAGTATAGCGATTCATAAATTTGGAAACTAGCTAAATATAGAAAAATCCAGCTATGGAATAAGATAGGTAAAATGCAGCTCCGTAAAAATGAACATACCTACACTTTTTCAGGCAACATCCTCAGTTAATTCATTGTTAGTAATTCGATAATATAGATATGTTTCGAACTCCTCTTCCAAATCATGCCCTCTTTTCACTTCCACACTGATACCATAGCCACGGGTTTCAAGGATTCGTGTTCTGACTGCTGTCCCAACTTCGGAATCACAGGAGACGCTTAAAATACCTGGTAGAGGAGGGAAAAGCCCGATATGGATCACACTGACCTTCTGGTCGACGGCAAATTGAACCAGGGTTCCTCCTTCAACCACTTCAGATCCATTCGGTTCCGTCACTCGGCTCATCCACTGTGAACGATTTTCTTGCCCTTCGTCAAACTCTACGACTTCCTGAGCAGAATCGGTAGGCTGTTCCAGCAAAGCTTTCAACAATGCTTCATTACCCTCTTCGATCAATTCAGGCGGCTCTTCTCTTGTTTCTTCTTCAACAATAACCTGTTTCGGCTTTGAACTTCTCTTTCCCCCCTCAGACTGAGAGAACTGTTGCCCTGCATTGTGCCGCTCACTGGGTGGAACTGTCAACTTTGCTGCTTCGCGTTCAATCAGCTCGAGAACACCTACGAAAGCCAGAAAGTAAACCACAACCAAGACCAATCCTCCAGTCGGAGTCAATTGTCCGACTGGTAGTGCTGCGAGTATTCCACCCAAGACAGGTAGAATCAGCGCCAGAGTTAAACAATATTTTTTGCTCTTTGAAAGATCCATCAGTTGATTATAGCGAATCAAAAGTAGCGTGCCTAAAGAGAGACCCGATAGTAGGCCGCCTAATATCACCAGAGGTAAAATACTCTGCTGAACTTGAAAGCTGCCCGCAGCGCGCATTAACAGTAAAATACTTGCGATCAAAAAACTGATGCCAATGATAAAAAAAGGGAACAGCCATCTCAAACGAGACGACGTTCCCCGAGTGGTTCTATCCATGACCTGATTGATGCTGTGTTTTGTTTCTTCCATGTCGAGCATCCTCCATTCTGCTCGGCGAGAGTTGCCTCAGTCTCCACAGAAACTCAATTCATGAGATTGCGAATTGAGGCTCAGGCACTTCATTTCCCAAGCCAGCGGCGTCTCTCAGCTCAGCAGCTTTGTCTGTTGCTTCCCAAGTAAAATCAGGATCGTTACGACCAAAGTGTCCGCCCCAAGTTGTTTTCCTGAAGATGGGACGGCGCAACTGCAAGTGGTTAATAATTCCCTGTGGCGTCAAAGGAAAGATGTCTCTGACCAGTTGAGAAATGGTTTCTTCTGGAATCACTGAAGTGTTCTTAGTATCTACGTAAATACTAGTCGGTTCAGCAACACCGATCGCATAAGAAAGCTGAACTTCGCATTCGGAAGCCAAGCCAGCGGCCACAATATTTTTAGCGATATAACGAGCCATATAGGCTGCGGAACGGTCTACTTTAGTCGAATCCTTACCACTGAAAGCACCGCCACCATGACGCCCCCAACCACCGTAAGTGTCAACAATGATCTTACGTCCTGTCAGACCAGTATCCCCATGCGGTCCACCAATCACAAAACGACCGGTAGGATTGATATGGTACTTGGTCGTGTCACTCAAAAAGCTCGCAGGGATAATTTCTTTGACCACATTTTCAATGACGAATTCACGAATTTCTTCTTGGCTGACATTGTCTGTATGCTGCGTTGAAACCACTACAGCCGAGACGCCAACAGGCTTGCCATCTTCGTATTCAACTGTGACCTGGCTTTTACTATCAGGTAATAACCAATCGACTTCGCCATTCTGACGGATCTCGGTAAGTTTATTCAAAATTCGATGTGAAAGGGCAATCGGAACCGGCATGTATTCTTCGGTCTGGTTACAAGCATAACCGAACATTAATCCCTGATCTCCCGCACCTTCTGCATCAACGCCTTGTGCAATATCTGCACTTTGTTGATGTAGCTTCACCAGAACTTCACAAGTATCAGCATTAAAGCCGATATCTTTGCTGGTGTAGCCAATGTCCCGAATCACATCACGGGCGACTTTCTCGTAATCGACTTTGGCGTTACTGGTGATTTCCCCCGAGAGCACAACTAAGTCAGTTGTACACAAAGTCTCACAAGCGACGCGTGAATAAGGATCGCCAGCGAGCAATGCATCCAAAATCCCATCTGACACTTGGTCAGATACTTTATCAGGATGCCCCATACTGACCGATTCACTTGTGAACGAGAAATTAGCCATGCGTTACTCCACCCTTTTTGCATTAATTAAATATAGTCAAAAATGTATATCACCCGATTTCGGGATTACTTTAGTACCTTCGAAGTCATTCAACCTCAAAAGGTCATACCTACTACACCTTTGTGAAATTGGTGTTCGAGAGCGATATTGCCCCCGATTGTAGAGGCCCTTAATGAACTCAACAAGAGTCTCTTACCTCTAGCTTAGCGTTTCGAACAAGGTTTCTCAAAAGATCAGCACTATTTTCAGCGGTGATAAATAGAAATATCCCTGTATTCTAAGCCGCACGTTCACAAGAGGTCACTTCAGTATTCGTAATGAGGGGGAT